>CAUZTE010000001.1:0-19842 GCA_963582565.1 Dehalococcoidia bacterium
TGGAGAACTCCCGCCCAATGCTGACACCCTCAGGCGTTTGCCCTGGACGTCTATCCTTGGGCGGGGCACCGTACACAAAGTAGTTCGCGCCCAGGTAGTCACGTTTGGTCACGTCCGTCACCAGGTAGTCGCCCACGTTCAGTTGCGTGTGGACATGGAGGTTGATGAAGCCTGGACTCACCAGCTTCCCCGATGCATCGATGACATGGTCTGCCGGTTTCTTGTCATAGCCTACATACGTAACCTTGTCGCCCTCAATGAATACGGAGCCGCCTGGGAGAAGCTCATGGTTCTCTCCGTCCCAGCCTATGACCACTCCACCGTCAATGCGTAGTGTTGCGCCCTTCATGTTCGTCCCGTCGCTTTGTTCATAAGATTTGCCGTTTGTTTGTTAGGCCCTCGGCCTGGCAGGCATATTCTCAATGGTGAATCGTTTGCTGGCAAGTCAATTGCTGTCGCTAAAATAGAGGGTTCACGCTATGAGCCTTGCGCAAGGTGTTCACCGCATAAACGATAAATGTGTGAAACTAGTGTGATAGACTAAACCCAATAGGGCTCAAGGTAGAGCAAAGATTAACAATAACTCTGAAATATTTGACTCATTATCTAGTTGAGGGGTAATGGCAGACCAAATACGGGTAATCTTAGCGGATGACTATATTCCCTATCGCTGGGCCCTTTTGGCGGCCCTAGCGGAAGAACCCTCTATCGAAGTCATCGAAGAAGCCTCTGACGGCGATGAAGCAGTCCGTAAATCCCTTGAACTGATGCCTGACGTCCTGGTTTCTGACCTTCATATGCCTCTGCTGGATGGTCATGAGGTGACCCGGCACTTACGGGAGCAGGCGCCAGACATCAAAGTCATTATCAATACGCTTTCAGAGAACGAGTCGGACCTGGAAATGGCCCTGAAAGTCGGCGCGCGGGGATACCTCCTGAAAGAAGATGCCCAAGGATTAGTCGTTGAAGCCATCCGCTATGTGAACCGTGGCGGGATCCTGAATTCCCCTTTAATGGCGGAGAAACTCTACGTTGAACGCTCCCAGACCTCACCCGCCACGACCGCCATGCCTGAGTTGCCTGATGACTCCCCGGACGAGGAGAAGGCCGACACGATGCGACTCTCCGAATGGGAGATGGACATGCTTGTAGGAGAGGGCGAACTGGTCATTACTGCACCCGCAGAAACGAGCGTGGTACTGGGCTTCCATGACTGGCTGACCAATGAAATTGGCGCGGAAATACAGAAGGTAGTCCCGTCTCTGGTCGGCGATACGGTCCTCACGGTGTCATTTGAAGACCCGGTGCCTCTAGCACGTATTGTGTCTGATCACCCCTCTACTCAGAACATTGAGAAGGAATACATCCCTATCGCCAGGGGCATGCCCACCCAGGTTAGCCCGTTCCGCCTCCGGTTTGAGCTTGTGTAAGCGACCCCACCCCTAGTGCATCTCATATCCGCCAGCCACGTTGATGGATTGCCCCGTTAGGTAGTCCGATTCCGATGAAGCCAGGAACGCCGCTGTCTTTGCGATGTCTGCCGCTACAGCCAATCGACCCAACGGCACGACCGCCGCTCGGTCACGCACCATGTCAGCGCGATACTCGATAGCGGATTGGCCTTCCGGCGCGGTTGCTGCTGCGATGTAATCAACGCGTTCTGTGTCCACCAGGCCGGGGCATATGGCGTTAACCATGATCTGGTGCTCAGCCAACTCCAGCGCCAACGATTGCGTGAAGCCTATGACTCCAAACTTGGAGGCGCAGTACGCTGCATACATTGCCGTGCCGGTTTTCCCCGCTCTGGATGACATGCTGATGATCTTGCCGCCGCCGCCTCGCTTAATCATGTGTCGCGCTACTGCTTGCGAGACCAGGAACGTGCCCTTCAAGTTGACCCGAATCACCAGATCGAAGTCTTCTTCAAGCACATCGACAACGAGCTTCCTGTCGCCGCCGGGGCGAGAGCCTGCATTGTTGACCAGGATGTCTATGTGGCCAAATTCCTTGATGGTCTGATCCACCATGGCCTGCACCTGCGCTGAGTTGCTTACGTCAGCCGTGATTGCCATGGACTTCCGGCCCAGCGCCTTGATCTCCTCCACAACCTGGGTCACGCCGCCCCAGGTGCCCGGGCGGTCATCGTAAGGGTTTAACGTCAGGTCGGTGACCACCACGTCGGCGCCTTCCAACGCCAGCCTGGTTGCGATGCCTCTGCCGATGCCGTTCTCGCCGCCTGCTCCGGTGACGAGCGCTACTTTGCCTTCAAGTCCGTACATGGTGCTCCTTTTGTATTTGAGGGGTGCTTATGTTCGAGGGTCTGACACTTCAGCGTGGATACGGAGTAGCTCGGCGATGGTCTCGGGCGACCGCCTACCGAACCCGCATTCCGTCGCGACTCCAAAATCCTTGACGACCCGCTGTGCGGCTTCAATGCGTTGCTGAGTTCCAGCGACGCCATCCGAGAAATGCACCAGCCCAAGGTACAGCTCGGTGTCCGAGCCAAGCTTGAGGTTGGTGAGCGGCGCGAAATACGCGTCGTCGTTGCGCTCGTGGGGAACCGGCATGTGAATCCAATTGATGGCTCGCCCAACGCCTGACGTGACCCTGTTGGCCACTTCAACCATATTTGCCGTATCAACGGGCTCCATGAAGTACTTGTGGCCAGAGTCCCCGTAGCAGAGATGGTATCCCAACTGAACCTCGGTAGGGATGGCATCGCCTAGTCGCACGAGTCCTTCAATTAAGCCATTTTTGACACTCTCGGCCTGGTCCGGGGAGACACTTTCCCAAATCCTGAACTCTACAGCCACGTCCCATTGGACCGCCAGTTCGTTTGCAGGTATGAACGATATTATTTCTTCAAGCTCTTCCAACATTCGACGCTCATACGCCTGCCCGACGACTGCCCGGTCTTTGGCAACCACATAACCTGCGATTGGTGCCAGGGGTGTGGGCAGGCTGACCTGGAAACGACAGCCCTCTGGTATTTGCCCCTCCTGCTTCAGACGTAAGAACTCGGCGTAGGAAAATTGGGCCGCGGCAGCGTAGCCAAGTGGGCCGAATGTGAGTTGGTCTGCAGCAGTTTCGGCACGAAGCCGATGCTGTTGTTGCGATGTGTACGAATCTGGGTCTGCAGGGGCCAGTTCAAACATAGGATGATTGATAAATACCTGGAGCTGCCAACGAATCCAACCGCTGCGGTCACCAGTCTCTCCATCGGGTATGCGCCGCAGCCTGCCGCCAAGGGGTGCACTGAGTGCCTGAAACACCTCGGCTGAATCCTTGAGGGGAATGCTTCCAACCAGATGAACCCCTTTTGGCTTTTTAACAGCTGTGGTCATCACATACCTCCCCTTTGCGCTACTTGAATTCTCGCTTCAGTCCCCGCTGGAGGCAATACGGGCTTCAGTCCCCGCTGGAGGCAATACAGGCACATGGGTCCAGGGCATCGCCCTGGTGGCTATTCGGCGGAGTAGGCTTCCAATGCTGCATCGTCGAACTCCAGGCCCAGGCCCGGTCGCTGGGTGAGGATGATCTCCCCGTTCTCCACCTTGGGAGTATCCCTGAACAGGGGCAGACTCCACGGCATGTATTCAACCGTAAGCCCGTTGGGGATCGCCACCATCGCGTGGGCCATGATCTCCGGCGCGAGATGGCTCACCACCGGTAGGTTGAACGCCTCCGCCATGTGGGCCACCTTCATCCATTGGGTCAGGCCGCCTACGCGCAGCAGATCGATCATCACGATGTCTATCGAGCGGTTCTCTAACATGGTTCTGAAGGGTGCGATGCCGTAGTGGTACTCACCCGCAGCAATGGGTGTGTCCAGCGCATCGGCTATGCGAGCCAGGCCAGCGTAGTCCTGGTGGTTGGTGGGGTCTTCCAGCCAATAGAGGTTGTCTTTCTCAAGCTCCCTACCGATCATGATCGACTTGTTTACGTCCCAACCCTGGTTGATGTCTATCATCAGATCCACATCAGGGCCTACAGCGTCTCGCATGACACGCATCCGGGCTAGTTCCTTAGCTGGGGAATCCTCGCCGCCCAGACGGAACTTCATTGCGCGATAGCCCTCGTCAACAAGCTTCCGGGCCGTTGTGCCCAGCGCTTCCAGGTCGAAGGTACGCCACAGGAAGCCGCTGGCGTAGGTGGGCATCCGATCGCGATAACCGCCCAGGAGCTTGTGGACAGGCTGGCCAAGAGCTTTGCCTTTGATGTCCCATAACGCCACATCGATTGCCGCCACGGCGCGGGTTACCAGACCTGCCGGGGCACCTGTTCCGCCGATGGCCATCAGCCTCTTCCCGATAGCCTCAACGTTCATGGGGTCGCTGCCAATGGCCTGCTCGGCCAGGGCATAGACGGAGTCGTTGAGCGCCTTCAGCATCACATCGCTGACGAACCCTGCGTAGCCGATGCCCTCAATGCCCTCGTCGGTCTTGATGGTCAACGCCACGAACGGCGCTGAGTCTGCGTAACCCGACAACGGCCCAGCGGCACGAGGCACTCTGACTGCTTTGGTTTTGAAGCTGACGATCTTCAACTACCCCTCCCGTTTCACACCTGCCGAATTTGTCAGTACTTATCCATCACACTCGCAAAAGCCCGTGCTTACTTTCATCGCTGAGAGGCACGGATTTTGCGTTTTGGTCTTATGAATGTCCAGAGTACTATTCGTCGTTCTCTGGCGGCCTCATTGAGAGCGGCTTGCCCAGGACCTCCTGGGCGATGATGGCCTGCCGCAGATTGTCCTTTCGGAGCAGTTGGGCTGCAGGACTACGATGCACCCTACCAGTAGGTTGTGTTTTGGGTGAATGATCGGTAGAGGTAAGGGTGACTGTAGGGCCGATAGGAGCGGCACTGGCTTCTGCGGCAGGCTCCTCTTCATCCCTGTGCGATGGCACAACAACCCGTTGCTCCCACGCGTCTTGACCACGATTCTCCGGCGGCGGGAGGCTAACCGGTTCTTGCCGGACTTCTTGAGGGCGGTCCCGTTCAGGGGTCGCGTAAATCTCCTCCAACCGGTCGGGTGTGGGCGCCTCCGACTTTGGAGCAGAGGTGCCCATCTCACGCTCAATGCCCTCACGTACCTGTTCAAGACGCTCTCTTGCCCTACGGCGGAGTTCCTCAAACCTGCTCTCTCGGTTATCGCTGGTCATGTGTTCACGCTTCCTCTATCCAACCCTACTAAGCGGAGGGAGTTGTGCCTGAATCAGGCTCATTCCCCAGACTCTCACGCATAGAGGTGTCAGCCTGGACGTTACGCATCCGGTAGTAGTCCATGATGCCCATGTTCCCCGCGCGGAAGGCCTCAGCCATGGCCTTGGGCACTTCTGCTTCCGATTCTACAACGCGGGCACGCATCTCCTCGACGCGAGCGTGCATTTCTTGTTCCAGTGCCACCGCCATCGCACGACGCTGCTCCGCACGGGCCTGGGCTATCTGCTTATCAGCTTCTGCCTGGTCGATCTGAAGCTGGGCACCGATGTTCCGCCCAACGTCCACGTCTGCAATGTCGATGGACAGAATCTCGAAGGCGGTTCCTGCGTCCAAGCCGCCGTCGAGCACCCTCCTGGATATCTGGTCCGGGTTCTCCAGCACGGACTTGTGGCTTTCAGCGGAGCCGATTGCCGAGACGGTGCCCTCACCAACGCGTGCCAGAATGGTTTCCTCACCAGCACCACCAACCAATCGGTCGAGGTTGGCCCGGACGGTAACCCTGGCTACCGCGATGAGCTGAATGCCGTCTTTGGCCACTGCGGAAACACGTGGCGTGTTGATGACCCTGGGATTGACGCTGGTCTGAACGGCTTGCAAGACATCTCGACCGGCCAGGTCTATAGCGGTAGCGCGCTTCCAGGTCAGGTCTATTGCAGCCTTATCCGCGGAGATCATGGCAGTGACCACTCGACCAACGTTGCCGCCGGCCAGGTAGTGGGCCTCCATGTCGTTGATGTCCAGATCAAGCCCCGCCTTGGTGGCAGAGATAAGGGGCTCAACAATGTTGTGGGGATTCACCTTTCTGAGCTTCATGCCTACAAGGGTGGTAATCCCAACGGGTACCCCGGCAAATATGGCACTCAACCAGAGGCCCACGGGTACAAATATCAGGATGACACCCAACGTGGGTATCGCCAATAGGATCACAGAAAAAATTACGAAGAATCGTCCAATCCACGCCATAGCTCATCTCCCATGCTTCAAACTAGGTTTGAGGAGCGTTCTCCTCGATTTGGTTCGCTTCCGGTTCATCGATAGCTGCCACTACCCGGCGGTACTCTTCATCGGCGATGACTTCGATGCTTCGGCCTTCTTCGATGAAATCCCCCTCAGTAACTACGTCTACCCGGTGATTGTCAATCCGCGCGACCCCCGCTGGACGCAGGTCGGTCAGGGCGATTCCTCGCGCTCCGACCAATGAGATGTACGCTTCCGTATGTCCGGTGGCTTCCTTTTGCCCCTCGGCACCAGATGATGCCTCTAGCCCGGAACCACGAGCCAGTGACGTTTGGAGGGACAATCCCCTGAAGGCGCGTCTGCGAGGCAGGAATCGCAATATGAGCCATGCGCCGACTATCATCAGGGTGGTAGCACCTAGCAGCACGAATGTCGCCCGAAGGAAATCGCCAGTGGCTGCGCCCTGCCCGATCATAGCTATGAACAAGCCCGTAAAGAACGCAGCTAGCCCTAGGAGGCCTGCCACGCCGAATCCGGGTATCACTAATAACTCAATGGCTATGAGGACAAGGCCGACGACAACTAGGGCAACGCCCTCCCAGCCGGTAAGCTCTGCCAGCATGTGCCCCCAGAAGAAGAGGGCCAGGAGCGAGAGTCCAGCCAAGCCTGGAACGCCGAACCCAGGGCTGGTTAGTTCCGCCAGAAGCCCCAGGAACCCAAGGGATATGAGGATGCCCGCAACGGCCGGCTTGGTAATGAAGCGCACCATGCGTTCCGGGAAGCTGAGGTCCACGTTTATCACTGTGGCACCGGCAAGGCCCTCCGCTTCAAGCAGGGCCTCTAAATCGGCCACTTCACCTTCGGAATAACCCCATTTCAGTGCCTCTGTAGAGGTGAGGGTCAGGAGCTTGCCTTTTTCTACCAGACCCTCGATGGCAACCTCCTCATCCACCATTGCCTCTGCGATGTCTGCGTCTCTCCCTCGCAGCTCGGCAACGGACTTGAAGTCGGTTCGCACAGCGGAGACTACTTTTTCGCTCGCCTTTGTACCAAGTCCGTCCACAGGGGTGGCCGCGCCGATGACGCCACCGGGGGCGATGTAGGTGGTGTTGGCAGCAATGGCGATGAGGGCACCGGCAGAGAAAGCTTCACGGTTGACGTAGGCGATGATGGGGACTTCGGCATCAAGCAGTGCGTCTTTGATTGCAAGGGCTGCATCCAAACGACCACCCGGAGTGTTGATGTCCAGAATCACTGCTGCGGCCTGGGCATCTTCAGCCTTGCTGATGACGCGTTTGATATAGGGAGTCATGCCCAGGTCTATCGTGCCGCTCACGGTGGCAACGTAGACTTCTTGATTGGAGCCTTGACCCAAAACGGGCGTAGCTAGGAGGCTCGCCAGACCAATGACGATGAGGAATACACCCAGAACACCCCGTGACCGTGTCATGGCATCCGCCCCCTGTCTGTGGTGTTGGGGAATCGTAGCAAGGGTGCTGTAGCACGTCAACCAAGCAGGGCAAGGCTGGCAACCCGGCCTCCGATGTGTACGGGGGGCGTATGACGATTGCTACTTGTTATTAAGCCCTCGCCAATAGCAAATGAGCCTAAGGCTCCAGATTGACGCTCATAGTCGCCACTGCTACCATAACTACATCGACCTATTCGACGGCTATTCCTCCTTGCGTGCTGCAAGGCTTTGTGTGGAATTGGAAGCCGAGGGAGTAACGATTTGGCATTTGCAACAGCATTAAAGTGTAGAGAGTGTGGGCGAGAATATCCCACAGACCCGCTCAACGTATGTGAGTTCTGCTTTGGCCCTCTGGAAGTCAAGTACGACTATGAGGCCATCGGCAAAACAATCAGCCGTGATAGGATCCAGAACGGCCCACTGACCATGTGGCGGTACGAAGACCTGCTTCCCGTGGACGCGGCCAACGCTGTAGACCTCCAGACGGGCTTCACACCCCTCATCAAGGCAACAAATCTGGGTCGCATCCTGGGCCTGGACCACCTGTATATCAAGAACGATGCGGTGAACCCCACCAACTCCTTCAAGGATCGCGTCGTATCCGTAGCAGCCACCAAAGCAATGGAATACGAGTTCAAAACCCTGGCATGCGCATCTACCGGAAACCTGGCAGGCAGCGTCGCGGCCCATGCAGCCAAAGCGGGCATGAGTTCCTACATCTTCATCCCGTCAGACCTGGAACGCGGCAAGGTTGTAGGAGCGGCTATCTACGGGCCCACGGTGGTGGCGATAGACGGCAGCTACGACGATGTGAACCGACTCTGCAGTGAGTTGGCTGACACCTACCCCTGGGCTTTTGTGAACATCAACATGCGGCCGTACTACGCAGAGGGCAGCAAGACCCTGGGCTATGAAGTCGCTGAGCAGCTTGGCTGGCAGGCTCCCGCTCACTGTGTAGTTCCTTCAGCATCAGGTTCCATGTTCACCAAAATTTATAAGGGTCTGAACGAGTTTGAGGACCTTGGCCTCATCCCCAAAGTGAACACACATATGCACATGACGCAGGCCGAAGGCTGCTCGCCCATCGCTGCGGCCTACGAGGCAGGTACGACCCGCGTACGGCCAGTGAAGCCGAATACCATCGCTAAGTCGCTGGCCATCGGCAACCCTGCAGACGGCTACTACTCGCTCAAGGTGATTGAAGATTCACACGGCGATGCCACCATCGTCCCTGAGGAAGAGGTAGTGGAAGGCATTAAGTTGCTGGCGGAGAACGAAGGCATCTTCACGGAGACCGCCGGCGGCGTGGTTATCTCGGGCTTGAAGCGATTGGTGGAGCGCGGTGCCATCAAACGGGACGAGGTCACTGTGGCCTACATCACGGGCAATGGCCTGAAGACGATTGAGGCTGTTGAGGAGCTTGTTCACCCCGTACACATCAACCCAACCATGGCTGCGTTCCATGAGCAGATCCCCAACCCGTAAGCCGTTGATTGTGAGAGTGTAGAGACATGGCAAAACTCAGAGTCACGTTTACCTTCGTCGGAGTACAAGTTCAGGACCCGGTCATCTGGCAACTTAGCCAGAAGTTCGCGGTGAAGACCAACATCCGTCGTGCGGACATCAAGGACGACATTGGTTGGGTTACGCTTGAGTTGGAAGGCGAAGAGGAAGTCCTCCATCAGGGCATAGAGTGGGTACGCTCCACAGGTACTGAAGTAGAACTGGTCACCGGGGACGTCATAGGATAGATTTCAATAATTTGAGCAGCATAAGCGGAGGAATTCTCTCCGCGCACAAGAACAACAGGAGGACAGACACATGGCCATCACGGTAAGGATTCCGGCACCTCTTCGGAAGGTGACCAACAACAAGGATCGAGTAGAGGTGGATGCGGAAAACCTGGCGGATATGGTGGAGGCCATGGAAGAGCAGTACCCAGGCATCAAGGAGCGTTTGCTGGATGAGTCCGGTGAGCTTCGGCACTTCGTGAACATCTACGTGAACGGAGAGGACGTCCAGTTCCTTCAGGGTCTGGAAACGCCCATCGCCGGTTCAGATGAGGTCAGCATCGTCCCTGCCGTCGCAGGCGGGGTGGCTTAGCCACCAGTTCGTTCCCTGCCCCACGTTCCCTGACGGTCTAACAACTTCGGTCAAAAGAATATCCGTTCATCCTGAGTACATCGGGGTGGCGGATATTTTGTGTCTGCATCCCCTAGCTGCCGTTCCGGCTTGCCGACCACTTACCAAGCTGGGCAAGGCGGGCGGTGTCGTCGGACGGGGTGAAGCGCGAACGGAACTCATCCTGGAAGTCGGCCAGCGTGTCGGCGGCTATCGCCTCTCGAAGCTGCGCCATCAGTCGTTGGTAGAACCGCAGATTGTGTATCGTGGCCAATCGACCGGCCAGCAACTCTTTGGCGCGGAACAGGTGGTGCACGTAGGCGACGCTGAAGCGGGTGCAGGCATAGCAGTCGCAACCGTACTCCAGTGGGCCCATGTCCTCGGTGAACCTTGCTGTCGTAATGGCGACGCGTCCTGTAGCGCGATAGATGCCGCCGTGCCGAGCCACCCGCGTCGGTAGTGCGCAGTCGAACATGTCGATGCCCCAGCCCACAGCCTCCACCAGGTCCAGCGGCGAGCCGACGCCCATCAGGTAACGTGGCTTGTCCTCCGGCAACAGTGGCGCTGTGAACGAACCCACCTGGTGCATGGTGTCCCTTGGCTCACCGACCGATAGCCCACCGACAGCGTACCCATCGAACCCGATGTCTCCCAACGTTGCTGCGGACGCCGCCCGTTGCTCCAGGTCATGGCCACCCTGCACGATGCCGAAAAGCGCCTGGTCAGGCCTGGTGTGTGCGATGCGACATCGCTCCGCCCACCGGTGGGTGCGCTCCATGGCGAGTCGTACGTTGTCATCGTTGTCGCCGAACGCCGGGCACTGGTCCAGCGCCATCGCGATATCCACACCCAACGCTTCCTGGTAGTGCATGGCGTCCTCTGGCGAGACCACGTGCCGTGAACCGTCTATGTGCGATGTGAACTCCACGCCTGTGTCGCTGACTTTGCGCAGCCCGCCTAGCGAGAACACCTGGAATCCGCCGGAGTCGGTCAGGATGGGACCGTCCCAGCCCATGAATTTGTGTAGCCCGCCAAGCCGCTCAATAGTGTCGGCGCCGGGTCGCAGATACAAGTGGTAGGCGTTGGCCAGGATGATGTGGCTACCAAGCGCGCGCACTTCGTCGGGGGTCACGCCCTTCACGGAGCCCTGGGTGGCAACGGGCATGAAAGCAGGTGTCGGCACATCGCCGTGGGTCGTCGTGAGGGTTGCGGCGCGCGCTTGGCCTGAAGTGTGATGCACGGTGAATGAGATGGCAGATGTCATACCTGGATGGTATCACAAGGGCAGGATTCAACACCGCCAGTTCATGTGAGTCCAGGGCGATGCTCTGGTAGGGTACAATGCGTTACGAAATACAACGCCAGGGGATACCTATGAAGATTGCCGTCTGCATCAAACAGATTCCTGTCATCGCTCGAGTGAAGTTTGATCACGAAACGCGCACCATCGTCCGCGAGGGCGTGCCGTTAGAGGTGAACTCCTACGACCTCCTGGCCGTGTCCGCCGCGCTGAAGCTGGTGGAGGAACATGGCGGCGATGTGACTGTGCTGACCATGGGCCCGCCGCAAGCCAAGGACGCCCTGGTGCGATGCCTGGCTATGGGTTCCGACCATGCGATTCTCCTGACGGACAGGGCGTTCGCCGGAGCGGATACGCTGGCTACAGCTCGTGCGCTTTCGATGGCCCTGGCTCGCGAGCCATACGACATCATCATGTGCGGCAAACACAGCCTTGATGCAGAGACAGGCCAGGTTGGCCCGGAGATCGCCGAGTTCCTTGGCATTCCCCAGGTGACCAGCGTGCGCGGCCTACAGTTCGATCCCGATCGTAACGTGCTGGTGGCCCAGCGGGAGACGGAAGAGGGACTGGAGACCATTGAGGCTGGGCTCCCCTTGCTGCTGGCCTGTGGAGACGGCGTTGCAGAGGAGGACTCGCCCTCACCGGAAGCCGTTGAAGCGGCAGGTACCATGACCATCGAAGAGGTGACCGCTGCCGACCTATCGTCGGACGCCAATGTCTTCGGTGCAGCAGGCTCCCCAACGTGGGTAGAAGAAGTGGAGGCTTTCGAGAGCAAACGTGTACCAGAGGTCTTTGAGGAAGAGGACGTTCGGGTTGCTGTGAACAAGGTGGTAGCGGCGCTGGAAGAGCGAGGCCTGTTCACGGGCTGGGGCCAGGATGCCTCTGCCGATGCCGACGCCAAGACCCACGCACCCAGGGCAGCCCACGGAGCTATCTGGGTGGTAGCGGAGACCGACCCCCAGGGTTCGTTGCGACCCGTGACCTTCGAGCTGCTGGGAGCCGCTGAGAAGCTGGCCAACAAGTCGGGGAGAGCGGTAGCCGCTGTGGTCATCGGCCAGGGTGCGGTAGCCTACACAACTGAGCTGGCAGCCCACGGTGCCGACATGGTGTTCACGGCTGACCACGTTGACCTGGCTACCTACTCCACAGCGCCGTACACGCACGTACTGGCAGAAGCCATTCAGGACCGTAAGCCCTTTGCGGTGTTGCTTCCTGCAACAGTGAACGGTCGCGACCTGGCAGCGCGAGTTGCCGCAAGGTTGGGTCTGGGCCTCACGGGCGATTGCATCGATCTGGCTATCAATGACCTGGGCCAGCTTGTGCAGTACAAACCGGCGTTCGGTGGCAACATCGTATCGCCCATCATTTCCAAGACGACGCCGCAGATGGCCACCGTGCGACCCGGCATGCTGGCCCGTGCAGTTCGCGATGACTCGCGCACGGCAATCGTCGAGCAGATGACGGTGTCCGACGAGGCATTGGTGAACCCCATCAAGATACTCTCCTCAGAAGTTGAGGGCTCCGGTGAAGGAGCAAAGTTGTATGAAGCTGACGTGGTCGTCGGTATCGGCATGGGCGTTGGCGAACCCGATAGCTACCCCGCAGTGTACGAGCTTGCCGAGACCCTGGGCGCAGCGGTAGCCGCTACACGAGAGGTGACGGACCGTGGTTGGCTCTCCAAGCAGCAGCAGGTCGGTATTACCGGCAAGGCCATCTCGCCGAAGCTGTACATCGCCCTTGGCGTCAGCGGTAACCTGAACCACATGGTAGGCGTATTGCGCGCCGGAATCGTGGTGGCGGTCAACACCAGAGCGAAGGCCTTCGTGTTCCGCTCGGTCGATTACGGCATCGTCGGTGATTGCGCCGAGGTGGTGCCCATGTTGACGGAGGCCTTGCGTGAGGCAAAGGCACGCGCCGGAGCATAGATCGACCAAACAATACAGCAGGTAGGGTGTTTCATGACTGAATCACGTATCAAAGTGGGCCTCCACGTGCCCGCAGCATCTTCTGGGAACCTGCCATCTGGTTTCCAGTACATTGAGTTCTTCAAACAGGCAGAAGCGCTGGGCTTCGACTCGCTGTGGACGGAAGACCGTGTCTTTCACGATGCAAACTTCCTGGAACCGCTGACACTACTATCGTGGGCAGCGGCAAGCACAGAGCGCATTGAGATAGGCACAGCGGTGTTGCTCCTGACCCTGCGGAACGCCCCTGCGCTGGCACGGCAGGTGTCCACCATGGACTACCTGTCCGGCGGGAGGCTAAACCTCGGCATCTCCATCGGCGGTCGACCCAACGAGTACCCCGGCCTCGGGCTGAAAGAGAATGAGCGTGTGGCCTATTTGCGGGAAAGTATTACGGCGTTGAAGCAGCTCTTGAGTGGGGAGCCTGTCACGTATGAGGGTCGCTTCTACCAGCTTGATGCCGCCACCGTCAGACCCGCTGCGACACGTCCCGGCGGTGTGCCGCTGTACATGGGCGGTAGAGTCGACGCGGCGTTGCGACGTGCGGCAGAGTTGACCGATGGTTGGATTGGCGGCCCCTTCAGCCCCCCGGAGGCCTATCGTGAGGCTCTGGACACCGTTCACGAGCATGCCAGAGGGTTCGGGCGTGACCCGGCGACGCTGGAGGCGGGGAAGCTGGTGTATGTGTGTGTTGACGACGATAAGGAGCGGGCACTTGCTACGCTCAAGCCGTTCATCGCCGACTACTATGGCCCCAGAATCGACATCGCAGAGCACGGCGTGTACGGGCCGCCTAATGAGGTTGCTGCGCAGTTGAAGGCCTTTGCGGAAGCTGGCGTGACCACGTTCATGCTGGGCGTACCCACCTTGGATATAGCTCACATGGAACGCATCGCCAAAGAAGTGGTGCCGAAAATTTAGGAATCCAGACGCTTCCCCATGCTGATTCTATCCTCAACTGCGTATCCCAGTTCAAGATAGAAGTCCACTACGTCCTGATTGGTCGCCCGTACTTGAAGATTGACCTTGGTGCACCCGTAATCCAGCAACCGTGCCTCTAATGCGGACATCAATTCGCGAGCGATTCCCTTCCTGCGGTGCTCCAATGCCACGGCCAGGTAGTAGACCCAACCTCTGTGACCGTCGAAACCACCCATTGCTGTCCCAACGATTGATTGCCCTAGTTCAGCTATCAGAAACAGGTCTGGTTGTACCGAGAGTTTCCTTACGATGTCGGCTGATGGGTCGTTCCATGGCGGCGAATCAGGAAATGCGTCTGCCCATAGAGCGATGACCCTTGCTTCATCGAAAGGGTCATAAGCCCGGATAGAAAGTTCATCAATGGGCACAAACAGCCTCAATCAAATGGGAATGTTTGATAACCGCAGGAGAGTAGGTGCAGGATGAATCCTGCGGTCCAGGGCACTGCCTTGGTTAGGCGGCGTTCGGGAGGTCTACCGTCTCACCGGAGGCGGTCAGCAGCACGGGTCGCTTGTGGCCGTTCACCACATCGGCGTCCACCACGCATCGACTCACATCCGACAGCGATGGCATTTCATACATCACATCCAGCAAGGATCGCTCAATGATTGTACGGAGGCCTCGTGCGCCGGTCTTGTGCGTCATCGCCTCTTCTGCAGCGGCTTCCAACGCATCGTCTTTGAACGTAAGTTCAACGTTATCGAGGGTAAAGAGGTGCTGGAACTGCTTGATGACAGCGTTCTTTGGATCCGTCATAACCCGTATCAGGTCAGACTTGGTGAGGGCATTCAAGGCAACGACCACCGGGAACCGGCCCACCAACTCAGGGATGAAACCGAACTCCAAAAGGTCCTCGGCGACGACGTATTGGAGGATGTTGGCCTCATCAAACTCTTCGTTGCCTGACCTGCCATCGCGACGCAGCCCGATGTTTCGCTTGTCCTTGAGGACTCGCTTTTCCACCACCTGCTCAAGCCCATCAAACGCGCCGCCACAGACGAACAGGATGTTGTCTGTTTTGAACTGAATGAACTCCTGGTGCGGGTGCTTGCGGCCTCCCGCGGGCGGAATGGCAGCAGTGGTGCCCTCGATAATCTTAAGGAGACCTTGTTGGACCCCTTCTCCGGATACATCACGGGTGATGGAGGGGTTCGGCCCCTTCTTGGCGATCTTGTCTATCTCGTCGATGTACAGGATGCCGTGTTCTGCCTTGGCAATGTCCCATTCAGCGGCCTGGATAAGCCTGAGGAGGATGTGCTCAACGTCCTCGCCCACATACCCCGCCTCAGTCAGCGATGTCGCGTCAGCAATGGCCGAAGGGACATCTAGAATACGGGCAAGGGTCTGCGCAAGAAGCGTCTTGCCGCTGCCGGTAGGGCCAATAAGGAGAATGTTGCTCTTCTGCAGTTCAACTTCGGTCTGGGCCTTTGAAGCAGCCCAGATACGCTTGTAGTGGTTGTAGACGGCTACGCTGAGGACCTTCTTGGCCTGATCCTGCCCAATGACGTACTCGTCCAGCTTGTCATAGATGGTCTTGGGCGGTAGGAACTCGGCGCTGCGCTCGGTCGGTGCGGCCTCTTCTATCGCAGGGGCTGTTCCACTCTCTTCGCCCATGATCTGCTGACAGAGGATGACGCATTCATCGCAGATGAAGACCTTCTCCGGGCCAGCGACGAGGCGCTTGACCTCGCCCTGTGGCTTGGCACAGAAGGAACACTCGTATTCTTTACCGCTACCCTTTGATGTCATTCTGTGTCTCTCCCTCTGTCCACCCTTGCCCGATACGTGCTACTTGCTGTCCTTGTCCTTGCCGGCTGCCGGGGCCCTGGTAAGGATCTCATCAACCAGGCCATATTCCACGGCTTGCTCTGCGGTTAGGTAGAAGTCACGGTCTGTGTCCTTAGCAACCTGCTCATAGGACTGACCGGACTGCTCTGAGATGATCTGGCGAATCTTGTCCTGGGCTCGCAGGATCTCTCGGGCGGCAATCTCGATGTCTGTTGCCTGACCCTGTGCGCCACCCAAAGGCTGATGCATGTGGATCGTGGAGTTCGCCAGGGTATACCGCTTGCCCTTGGTGCCAGCGCAGAGGAGCACTGTGCCCATGCTGGCGGCAAGTCCTACGCAGATAGTGGACACGTCCGGGGCAATGAGGTTCATGGTGTCCAGGATGGCCAGACCGGAAGTGATGACACCGCCCGGGGAATTGATGTAGATGCTGATGTCCTTATCCGGGTCCTCTCGCTCCAAGTACAGGAGCTGCGCAATGATCAGGTTGGCCATCTGGTCACCCACTGGGGTGCCAAGGAAAATGATCCGCTCCCTAAGGAGAAGTGAGTAGATATCGAAAGAACGCTCGCCTCTGGAGCCGGTCTCAATGACCATGGGGATGATGTTCTCAGGCGCTGGCCCCATAATCTGGCCTGCAGCTTGAACCAGGTCTAGACTGCTGTATCTCTGTGACCGTGCCATACGTGTATCCTCCTGTTGATGATGAACCTCTGGGTTCTGGATAAATCAGAACTGATTAGGTGCTTGGTTCTTCTGTTTTCTCTTCGCTGGATGCTTCACTTGCCGCTGCGCTTGCTTTTGGCTTTGCCGCAGCCTTGGGCTTTGCAGCCGGCTCAGAGTTCTTTGCGATGCCGATGAGGTGTTCTACGGTTTGGCGAGATCGGATTGATCGGGCAATAGAGTCCCTGTTCTCCTGGTTCATGAACATCTCTCGGACTTGATCACCCTGCTCCCCTGAGGTCTCCACCATGATTTCGATCTCCGCTTCAATATCCTTATCAGAGGCTTCGATACCTTCGATCTGTGCGACCTCGCTGATGAGATAGGAGCGGCGAAGCTGCGTCTCTACCGTCTCGCGGGTCTCCTCGCGAAGCTCTTCCTCGGACTTCTTGGTCACGTCTATGTACTCTTCCAACGTGATGGCGCGACCCAGCCTGCGACCAATCGTCTCCTGAATCTCTTCAAGGTGATGGTCAATGGCGCGATCAATGATGATCTTTGGAAGCTCTACAGAGCCAATGACCGCCAGTTCGTCCAGTACAAGGTCTTCGTACTCATGCTGGTCTTCGTGTTCCTTCTGGTCTTGTAGCTTCTGGCGTATGTCATCCTTAAGGGCATCCAGCGTGTCAAAGCCCTCGCCTACACCCTTGGCGAACTCGTCGTCCAGATCCGGGAGCTTCTGCTCTTTGGTCTCTTTTACCGTTACGCTGAAATGGCACTCTTTGCCCGCCATACCCTCGCTCAGGTAATCCTCAGGGAACGTAAGGTCGAACTCACGTTTGTCGCCCGTGGCGATGCCGACCAGCGCCTCGCCGAATCCCGGGATGGGCATTGGCTCTTCACTGAGTACGAAGGGGCCGTCCTGCTGGTCCAACAGCGTTTCACCGTCTATGGTGCCCAACAAATCCATGGTTACCTGGTCACCCATCTGAGCAGGGCGTTCCACCGGTTCCCATAGCGCTGATTGCTTCTGAGTCTCCTCTAAAGCGTCGTTGATCTGTTCGTCAGTTACGGTGGGGGCTACCCACGGCACGCGGAGGGCGTTGTAGTCTCCCGTCTCTACCAATGGAGGTAGGGGAACGGTGGCCTTGATGATGACAGGCTCAGTCTCAATGAGTTCAACATCCGGCTGAGCGCCTGCTTCAATCTCTTCCTGTTCAATCGCTTTCGCGGTGACCTCTGGAATCATGAATTCCAGGGCTTCCTGAAGGAGCGATTCCCGTCCCACCATGCGCTCTACAACTGCGCGTGGTGCTTTACCCGGCCGGAATCCCGGGACTTTGACCTTCTGCCCAACGCGCTGGTACGCCCGTTGGAGATAGCTCTCCAAATCAGGCTCTTCCATCTCGATATTGAGCACAGTTTGACGCTGGTCTTCTTCTTCTCGTGTAACTTTCAAGGCTTCCTCGCTTGTGGGTTAACTTAAATTATAGCATAGGAATTTTGGGAATCGCAGAGTCTGGGCTGAGTGGACCCGTGGGCCTCGTCCCCTGATACCGCTACCCAAGATACACGGTGAGGTCAGCGTGTGGGAACACCACTTCCAACTCTCCCGCTAATTCGTCTTCAATTGTCACTGCATATGCAGACTTCGCCGCCGAGCCTTCACCGTGGGGGCAATCTTTCCCGGCTTCTTTCAACGGGCAGAGGTGGTTACCGGTCTGCCCATCCCAAAAACCAACGAACTTGAATGGATAGAACAACGTTTCTGCCACACCCCTGAGATCGCCAATGATCTCAGAGCCACGATATTCCGAGGGTGTTTCAAGCTTGACTTCAATGTGCGCCAGCAGTGAGCGACTATTCGTCCCGGAACCTGATTTAGGTGCAGGTGAGGTCATGCTCTGCTCCGCACTGCGGTCCAGATTCCTGAGGAAAAGATGACGGTGCCGGTGATCATTGCCACCCAACCAAAGGCGCTCAACAACCAGGTGGCTACCGGCGTGATAAGGAATATGCCGAAGAGGAAAATCACAAGCCCAACCGTAATGGAGCTGCCCGTTGTGATGTGAATCCTGGCTCTATGGGAACCGTTATCAATCGTCAAAGCTGCTCCATTCAACCAAACACTGCAAAAGAAGAGCTACTTGAATACCTGCGGCCACACAAGTGTACGGAGTGCGCTCTCAGGCTGTCAACGCAAGTTACTATCGTTTCGCTTGAAATATGATTATAATAATATAGAAGAGCGGGGAAGTTTCTTGGTATACTCATCGCCGCATGCGACTCAGAAATACGAGGCGTACTTATGAAGCTTGAGGAAAACGATATGACTGAATCCGAGTTCTCATATAGGCCCTTCGCATCCCAAGGGTTCTACCAGGTGGTCAATAAGCAACTTGTAGAGATGGTGGATTTCCACCCTGGACAGCGAGTTGTCGACCTTGCTTGTGGAACCGGGGCGGTCACGCGGCTCATTCTTGAGAAGCTAAGGGGCGCGAAGGAAAGCCTCGTCATCGGTATCGATTATTCAGCTACGGCCATACGCGAAGCGATGGCGCAGCTCAGTTCCTTCAAGGATGTAGCATTGGAGCTTATCCACAGCCGCGCAGAACAGCTTTCTGAAATCGTGAAGGAGCGAGTGGACGGCGTTGTGTTCTGCAACGGTATCCACATGGTTCCTGACAAGACGGAGTTGATGGGCGAAGTCGCCACCACTCTTCGACCTGGCGGAACGTTTGCGTTTAACACCACCTTCTTCAACGGCGCCATTCCTGAAGAGTCGGAACAGTTCTATCGTCGATGGATGTCCAAGTCCATTCGATCACTCAAGAAGAACCATGACCTGTTGCCCTCCCGTGACGTTGAGAAAGTTGCGGCGCGGGTTCAGCTCACAGTGGAAGAGTATGAAGACCTCCTTACGCGAAGCGGCTTCACCATAGAGCGAAAGGATTTGTGCCCAGCTCCAATGGACCTTGAAGGGTTCCTGGCTATCAGCAAATATGAGGCCTTCATTGAAGGTGCCATGCCCGGTGTACCGCTGAGTTTGGGATCAGAGTCACTACAGAACGGTGCACGATTGGCCTTTGAAGAGCTTCAGCTTAAGGATGTGCCCCGGAACTGGCTCACGGTGGTCGCCACCAAGAACTAGCAGGATTCAGCCTGCTCTTATATTCCTGACGGAAACAAACAAGTCCGCTCTACATGCTGGGGCGGACTTGTTTTTATGAAGAGAGGAACCGTACATGGCTACGATCAGCACGGAAAACGATGTGACTACCGTAGTGGTTGATGTTGGGACTGAACCGGACGATCAGGCTTCAGTGTTGTCGATGATGCAGGGGCTATCTCCGGTGTTCGCTCGACAGCCGGGG
>CAUZTE010000002.1:0-15792 GCA_963582565.1 Dehalococcoidia bacterium
ACGGCTTCACCATCGAGACCTGGCGGGATAAGCGTCAGATCACGAACGATTACGGGATTGATAGAGAGCTTCAGCGCACTGGGAACTACACTGGTATCGGGCCGCAACGAACCCAGGACGTCATGGTCAATGAGACTCAGGGTGGCGTCTCAGACCGTACCAAGGAGCACCTGGGCACTACCGATATGGCCATCATCGCCGCGCGACGGAAGCTGATACGTCTGGCCAGGGAACTGCAGGAGGGTATTGAGCCTGTGGCGGCGCAGCAGGGCGATTTGTATCACATCCGTGCTATCGACGTGGTGTCTAGCGAGTCGGATATCACGGGCGTGCTGGAGAAGCATGGCGATATAGGCGTTGCCGTCCACTAGTCCTGTATAAAATACTGTCACGTAAAAACAGCCTCCTTCCACTAACGGGAGGGGGCTGTTTCTTTTGTTTCCGGATTAGTCAGCCTAAATTCGTCCAGACACGCAAGCCTATGTCCTGCCAGGGTTTCACCTTACGCTGAGGTAACCGTGGGAATGTGGGTGCAGGACTGGCCCTGCCTACGTGAGGGTGTAAACCTCGCCATCAACGGCGACACGACCTTCGTTAGTCAGCTTGATGAGGTTGCTTTCAACCTGCTCCTTGCCGATGCGCTGTCGCTCTTCAGGCAGGTTCGGGTAGATAGTATCGAATAGATGATCAATGGTTTGTGGGGCCGTTTTAAGCTCGGCGACAATCTGCTCTTCCCTATGTATCCGGTGTTCAATGAGCTGCCTGATTCGGTCGTCCGGGTCCGTCAGCGGCCCTCCATGTCCCGGGTATATCAACCCGGGTTTCAGGTCACATAGCATCTTCAGGGTTTCAACGTACTTGCCAAGATCGCCTTCGCTGGGGCGCACCACCGTGGTCGTCACACCCAACACCGTGTCGGCTGATAACATCACGTTGCGCTCCGGAATGGTGATTGCCAGGCTTCCCACCGTGTGCCCGGGCGCGTGAACTACTTGAAGGGTCAGCCCACCCAGGTCGTACGATTCACCTCCGTCCAACACGCTGTCTAGCGTTGCTGCGCCGCCGAACCGCTCGGCCTCTATCGCCGCCTGGTCAAGCCTGTGCGCCGATGTTGGAACGCCCGTGTTCTGGTGGATGCGGAGCGCGCCGCCACCGTGGTCGGCATGCCTGTGGGTGATGAGCAACCCTGTTAGTGGTGGCCCACCGACCTCTTTGAGGTAAGCCATCCTCGCTGCGTGGTCGTCCTCGTTGTCCCAGCCGGAGTCGATGAACATGGATGCGTCCGTGCCCTGGATCAGGTACACGTTGGGTGCAGGGATGCCAAAGGGCTTACGTCCGTGAGCTAGCTGGTGGATGCCAGGTTCAAGTTCCAAGGTGTTCCGCCTTGCAGCAGAGAGTGGGTTCGCATTGGGGAAAGTGTGATGGTGGCACAAAAGACGCTAGTGTCACTTCTTTTCGGCCTCTATGCCATAGAGGGTCTTGAGGACATCCTGGATCTTCCTGGCGGCCTCAACGCCCTTGCGAGCCCCTACCAGGTAGTGGGCGTCGTAAACGTGGGCGCGAGCAGCGTAGAGTCGCTTGCTGATCTCCTCGGTCTCTCGGCCTCTCTTCGCAAATGCCACCTGTGCGTCCGCTTCTCGCCACACCAGGTTCATCTCAATCTCGCGACTGAAATAGCCCTCTTCGTCGCCCGTATCTGCGAGGCGAGCAATGAAGTTCAGCAGCGTGTCAGCTGCCAGGTCTTCAATGGGCTCAATGGGGTCGGTATCGTTCCATGACCAGTTCATGCGTTCTCCCCTGGTGATGCGATGGCACCAGCATAACGGAAACGCTGCAGCCTTGCCACGGAGCGGGGCTATAATGACCGCAAGAGTGACTCCAATCCCATCCAGGAGATGTGATGTTGAACCTGTCAGCTTCAGATATCCACAACCTCTACCAACCCAGCAAGTGCAACCTGCGCGTCTACCTGCTGGCAAATGGTGAACCACAAGCTCCACAGGGTGACTTCTCAGCCATGCTCATGGCTCTTGGGAACAAGCATGAGACGCAATACCTGGAGACCCTGGGTGTTCATGTAAAGCCGGATGGCAGAACTCAGGAAGAGCGATGGCTGGATACCCAGCGTCTGGTGAACGCCCTCACGCCCATCATCTACCAGCCTGTCCTCATCGCAGATGCGCCATCTGAGCTTGGTAGTCATAGGATCGTTGGCATACCCGACTTGCTGCTTTTGCAGGACGGCCTGTACGTCATCCGCGATGTGAAGCTTGCCCGGAACCTGGAGGGCAACAAGCACCCGGAGATTGTGCGGCAGCTCAGCCTCTATGGTTGGTTGTTCCGTCAGACCTTCGGCGTCCCTGTGGCTGCGTTGCAGCTCCTGCTTGGGGACGGCTCAGTTGCGGAGTTGGCCGATGACGACGGCGCAGGGGCAATGAACGCCCTGTCCGAGGTGCTTCAACTTGGCGCGCTGCCCGAGGAGCCTTACGAGCCCGTGGGTTGGAGCAAGTGCAGCGACTGCGGATACAAAAAGCGGTGCTGGGACAGGGCGACCAAAGAGCAGGACGTGGCCATCCTCCCGGGCGTCGACCAGGGGTTGGCCCGGTTCTTGCGCGACGAGAATGTCCTTAGCGTGACCCAGTTGCTAGAACGGTTTGATGCCCCAACACTCGCGGTTGCCCAGCGTCAGTGGGGTCAGCGGATGCAGAAGGTGGGTAACAAGCTGGCTGACAGCGTCCTGGCTCACGCCAAAGCCCGGATTACCGGTGAGGTGCAGCATCTTGCCGCGCCGGAGTTCCCGGAATCGCCGAACTACATCGTGTTCGACATTGAAGGGATGCCGGCGTACCTGGACGACGATGAACAGGCATACCTGTGGGGCACCCAGCTATACGGGGAGAACGGTGGCGCATTCACCCCGGCGTTGGCCGGGTTCTATGAAGGTGGCGACCGTGAAGGGTGGTTCGATTTCCTGGACAACTGTCAGGCGGTGTTCGCCACCCACGGTGACCTGCCCATCCTCCACTGGGGCAGTTATGAGAAGACCAAGATCAACCAGTACCTCGATCGGTACGGCGATAAGCAGGGTATCGCGCTGCGCATACGCGAGAGCCTTGTTGATTTGCTGCCCATGACCCAGCGTTCCTTCGCACTGCCTGACCCCTCGTACACGCTGAAGCTTGTGGAGCTGCGGGCCGGCTACAAGCGCACCATGGACGAGTTCGGCGGCAACTGGGCCATCGTGAACTATGCCCTTGCCGTGGAGTCTGAGGATGCAGCGCTGCGCAAAGAGGTTATGGATCAGATTGTGAAGTACAACCGGGAAGACCTGGAAGCCACGTGGGCCGTCTTTGAGTGGCTCCGCAGCCTCACTACGGCGTAAACTCCCGGTACAGCATGGGTTTGTGAACGGGTGTATACTTTCTGCAATTAGTCCAAGCTAAATATAGGGGAGGGAATTCATGCTCACCGCTGAAGATAATGTCCTTTTGACCCGGACAGGCCCGGGTACTCCAATGGGAGACCTCTTTCGTCGATTCTGGCAGCCGGTGCTTTTGAGCGAGGAGCTGCCAACACCTGATTGCGACCCCGTTCGCATCAAAGTCCTCAGTGAGCAAATGGTGGCTTTCCGCGACACCGATGGCAACGTCGGCGTCGTCGACAACAACTGCCCCCATCGCCGAGCCAGCTTGTTCTTCGGTCGTAACGAGGAATGTGGCTTGCGCTGCGTCTACCATGGTTGGAAATTCGACATCAACGGCGATTGTGTAGACATGCCGTCTGAGCCCGCAGAGAGCAACTTCAAAGACAAAGTGAAAATCACCTCTTACCCGGCACGCGATTACGGCGACTGCATCTGGATCTACATGGGGCCCATCGAGTTGATGCCTGAACTACCGCAGCTGGAGTGGGCCACTGCTCCTGCCAGCCATCGCAACGTGCGACGGTGGATCCAGGAGTCCAACTACATGCAGTCCACAGAGGGTGAGATTGATACGTCCCACGTGTCCTTCAACCACCGTTGGTTTGACCTGAGCAAGGCGCCTCGGCAGAACCTCCCACGGCGGATGAAGAACGGGCAGCCAATGAACAATATGGACGGCGCGCCCCAACTCACGGTGAGGGAGACTGACTACGGCTTCGTTTACGGCTCTCGACGGGACGTGGGCGATGGCGAGTACTACTGGCGGGTGACCCAGTTCATCCTGCCCTTCTACAGCCTCATCCCCAACCCTGGCGACCGAGAGGGTGGCCGTTGCTGGGTGCCCATGGACGATGAGCACATCTCCGTGTTCCAGTACTCCGTCAGCACCGGTGACGCCTTTACAGATGAGCAGCGTGCCATGGCCAACATCAGCCCGGAGAATCTGCTTCGAGTGAAGTACAAGTTTGAAGACGGCTCTGTCGTCGATACCTGGCAGCCGGAGCGTCAGCTGCACAACGACTTCCTTATCGATAGGGATATGCAGCGCACGGTCAACTACACCGGCATCGCCAGCGGCCGCGAGCAGGACATGGCAATGACGGACACCATGGGAGCAATCGGTGATCGCACCAAGGAGCACCTAGGCACCAGCGATACCGCCATCATCTCTGGTCGCCGCATCCTGCTTCGTATGGCACGAGAGTTGCAGGAGGGCATTGAGCCTTACGCGCCCTCGCATCCTGAGGTTTTTGCTGTACGCGCCATTGACGTGGTGGACACGCAGGGAGACTTCTTCAAGCTCCTTGAGAAGCAGGCGGAGTTGGGCAGGGCGCAACCGATCGCCTAGGCTCGATAACCTGGTTTGAACACAGGAATCCCGGCTCCATTCAGGGATCGGGATTCCTGTTTGTATAGAGAGGCATAACGGATTGGAATACATCAGCCTAGCTGGGCTGTATTGAGCCTTTGTGTGTGTCCTGCTACTATCAGCTACTAGTTAAAGGAACCGGGTGGCCGGTTTGGAGGGAAATTCGTGGGAAAAACGATTGATATCTCAAAGGCAGAGAGGCCTACGCGTTATCTACAAGATGGGTCTATGGGGCCGCAGGAAGAGTCATTGGCCTTCCGTGCACAGTTCCCCCCCGATGCAAACAAGTATGGTTGGCTACAGCGAGAAGTCCTGTTTCCTCAGCGCACAGCGGATGTGAACCCCAATAAATCTGAGGTTACTGACTGGGCTGCAATGACGGAGCACATCAAAGAGTACGCCAAGTCTCTTGGTGCGGATGACGTCGGCATTGCTGATATGAACGAGGACTTCACGTTCACAGACCGCGACCCACTTCCACACACCCGGGTCATCGCTTTTGCAATGAACATGAAATATGACTCTATGGCGGACATCGGTCAGGCTTCCCAGACGGAAGTACACCGCGTCTACTTCAAGATGCTTGATGTGAGCGTCCAACTCGCCCGATACATCGGCGGGTTCGGCTATCAAGCCACAGGCCATCCCAACCAGGGTGAGTACGCCCACGTCCCCTTTGCCTATCTGGCAGGACTGGGAGAGCTTGGCAAACATGGCTCCCTCATCAGCCCCAAGCTGGGTTCCTCTATCCGCCTGGGCCTTGTGTCCACGGACATGCCGCTGGTGGTCGACGGCCCCCAGGACTACGGTATCGATGATATGTGTACGCGTTGCACCGTTTGCACACGGTTTTGCCCCGCAGACGCGATCTCTCCTGAAAAGAAGGTCATCAAGGGTGTGGAACGGTTCTATGTGGACACCAACGCATGCCGACCGCTCTTCCAGCACCTATGGGGCTGCAAGATCTGCTTAATGGTCTGCCCGTTCAATGGCCGAGGAGTGTTCAAGGAGCAGTACCGCGTAGTGGCCAAGGACATCGCTGTTGCCAAGGAGAAGCACGGGTACCTCAAGATCCTGGCTCAGAGAACGCCCGGTGCTGAGACCAACAAGATCCTGTCCGAGTATCTCTAGCGGTTTCAAGCCCAAAAGAGCATAAATGAAGCCCGCGCTTCCAACTTGGAGGCGCGGGCTTTGCTTTTAGCTGAAAACGATACGCTTGAGTCTTACACTCCCCAGGACTTGCCGAACTCTTCCCGGTAAACGACTTGCCCTGTGAACGACGCGTCCTGCACTGCAAGCCAGATTACGGGGGGAACTACCGCTTCAGTCGGTTCCTGATCCACGTCCGATGCTATAGCTGCTGCAGGGTTGAGTTTGCGGTCGCCGTCTGACTTGATGCGACCGGGGCATAGCGCGTTCACTGCCACGTTCGATTCTTTCGCAAACGCCGCAGTATTCAATGTAAGCCGGTTGAGCGCGGCTTTCGATGTTGAATATGCAAAGACCCTTGGAATCTCTCGTTCAGACACTCGCGAGGTAATGTTCACGATAGAGCCCTGCTTTCTCTCCATCATCCCGGGCAGGATAAGCTGACTAAGCAGGAATGGCGCACGCACGTTGGTGGCCATCATGGCGTCCCAAGATTCAACGTCAAAGTCCGGTATGGAGCCGGCCCCCTGCAATGGCGGCATTGTTGACCAGGATGTCCACTTGCCCCACCTCAGCATTGATGCGCTCCACGAGTTCACGTATCTGATCTTCCTTGGTGAGGTTGCATCGATAGCCGTGTACGGTTCCTCCGGCATCCTGTATCTCTTTGACGGTCTCGTCCAGAGCGCTTGATGTCGATGTTGAGCCATCCGTCGAGGGTCTGGCTACAACGACCACCGTTGCCCCCTCCTGCGAGAGACCCTTGGCAAGGGCGCGACCGATTCCCCTGCTTGCTCCTGTGACGATTGCGACTTTTCCTGAAAGCGACATTTCTCCCCCTTGCACGTATACATAGATATGGCCTGATTGGACATAGGATACAGGGTGAGAACTATAGGCGAAAGACTGTTATCCTTGCTATCCTACAGGGGGCATTGAACAACAACGCCAGAGGGACACATTGGGTTTGAGACCAACAACATGGATATTGGAGCAACGGTGGGGACTTTCCATCGCAGTAATGCTCGTTGGCGCAGCGGTTTTGACGGCCATCGTGCGAGACTCGCAGCTCTTGGCTGGCGAGGTGCCCCTCACCCGGTGGCTCAGCGAACATGATGGTTACGGCCTGGGTGACATCGCTGAAGTCTGGGACGTGTTGGTCACTGGCAGGACAGCCCCGGCCCTGTGGATCGGTACGGTCCTTGTGGCGTGGTGGGCCTGGGGTCGGTATGCCGGCGCAACCGTTTTCGGTGCAGGGCTGCTGACAGCACCGATCAGCCTCATCGATCTTGCAGCACGGCCTCGACCTACAGCATCGTTTGAATGGATAACTGCGGGGGGTGTGGGCGGCTACCCCAGCGGCCACGTCATGTTCGTCATTCTGGTCTTCGGTGCGCTTGCATTCCTGGCCGGGCGACATATGACCACGTCCTGGCAGCGGAGGG
The DNA here is from genome assembly GCA_963582565.1 of Dehalococcoidia bacterium. Lineage (GTDB taxonomy): Bacteria > Chloroflexota > Dehalococcoidia > Lucifugimonadales > UBA1127 > UBA1127. Next base: position 7,388 of record CAUZTE010000002.1, read on the forward strand.
CTGTGCAGTGGGGTATTTGGGCCTTCATCATCCTCATGGGCCCTGCTCGACTCATGAGCCTCACCCACTGGCCTGCTGATATCGGCGCCAGTTACCTCATTGCGTTCCCGCAACTGTTGTTCGTCTTCTGGATGTATCCCCGGGTGCTCCCGATACTGCGCGACTACCTGCCATGGGCATATAAGTTGTGCCACGGAGATCGGGTGATTGAACCCAGCAGTGATCCTGCATAGCAAAAGAAGAGGGGCACCAACCGGTGCCCCTCTTCAATGAGTCTGTGTTACTGAACTTAGCTTGCTGTAACCTTTGCCCTCCGTTCGGCTACAAGCCTGCTGTCCTCGAAAGCGCGCTCGCCGCCGAGAAGCCCCGGGCCTTCTGGCCGTGTGAGTCGTATGCCTACCGTCTCACGATAGAACTCATTGGCCATTTCGCCTTTAGCCTTCTTTTCGCGCAACGTGACCGCCTCTTCAAGGGCTGCGTCGATATCCACTGAATCCGTCCATGACGCCTTGTATGCCACACGCCCTGTGTGGTCGAGGACCCATGACATGTTCGGCAGTCCGCCGTACTGTCGGTGGATCTCTCCGTTTACATCGTCCACAACGATCTGACGTGTATTGCCACGATCGGCCAGCATCTTCGCCTGAGCAACCTTCTGCTCGTAAGTCTCATGCTCCGGGATAAGCTCTCCCGGGTGGGCTTCCCGTACGTAGATGAACAGGAAGTTCGCCTTGCCTTCATACTTTTTGACCAGGTCCTCCATTAGCGGCAACTCCGCTACGCAGGGTGGTCAGGTAATGCTACCGAACTCTATCATCAGCGGCAGTCCGCGGAAGTCTGCCAGCTTGACCGTATTGCCGTTGATGTCTTCCAGCGTGAAGTCAGGAGCCGGTTGGCCAGCCCTCACAATCTCGTTCCGGAAGTACGGCTGCGTGGCGCCGTCCATGACCCAGTGAACGTAGTTGTACGTTGACCCCAGGAAATCCGTGAGCTTGGCTGCTTCTCTGACCATCTTCTTCCCCCCTTGATGCTTGTGTCCCGTGGCGATGCGTTTGAGCGACTATCCCAGCGCACTGAGTGCCTGTCAAGCCAATCGAGTGGTTAGAGTACCTAAATGCTCTGCAGGTTCAGGAATTCAAGAATGCGTTCCAGCGATGCCGATGCCGTCTGCTGCTCTACCGTGGCGTCCCAGTACTCCACGTTGGGCAGGCACTCCTGCACGAATCGCGCTGCCGACTGCGTGTGGTACTCATCCCAGCCGGGGATGACGAGCGATGGTGTTTTCATTGCCAACAACTCCTCGGTCTCCACACCGGGCACGCTGTCGCGGTCGAAAAGCGTTCGGCCCATGGTGCCCACCAACGCCAGGTAGCGGTCGATGTCCTGTGTCGCATACGACTTGGCGAAATTCGCGTAATTGGCGATGACTGACGCCCACGGCCCCGACTCTTTGGACAGCATGAAGTTTGGCTTCTCCCGGGCAAGCTCCACGGTGGCCTGCAACCCGTTCGTCCGTACCTGCGTGCTATGGGCGTCAAATCCGGCGATGTTGTCCAGGTGCCATCGTGCACCGCCTACCGGGAACCGCAGCACAAGCGCCGCCACTGAGTCCGGGTACGCCACGGCGGTAGCCAGCGCCACGGAAACGCCCATGCAGGCGCCAAGGATGAACGCCCGTGGAATATCCAGCGCGTCCAGCAGCCCTTTTGCCTGGTCTGCATAGGAACCCCAAGTGACGCGCTCCACCCTGCCACCGGAGTTGCCGGACTCGCGTCTGTCGTAAGCGATGCAGGTGTACTGCCCGGACAGCGCCTCCAGCGGCAGCATGTCCTTCCACAGGCCCGTCGTAGACCACTTTTCGATGGTGGAGTCGAATCCGCCGGGCGCCATCATCAGTAGCGGCGGGCCGGAGCCTCGGACTTCGTAGGTTGTTTGTATTCCATTGACGTTGACCGTTGGCATAAGTACCTCTCTCATTGAGTTGGCATTCATTCTACGCTGTAGCCCCGTTGACTGCCGATAGACCCGAAGCTAAACTCGCTCTGACTAGGAAAGCGGTGCCTTTGCATCGATACATTGGAGGAACACGTGGGTGATTTGAGATTCGCATTGTGGGACGCATTCCCGGAGTCAGAAGTGGACGGCGGGACGGCGATTTCTGAGGTGTATGACCGTCATATCCGGCTTGCCAGGCTTGTAGAAGAGCTTGGATACCATTCCTACTTTGTGATTGAGCACCAGAACCGGGAACTCATCAGTTCGCCCAGCGTGTACCTCACCGCCGTAGCGCGGGAGACCAGCGTCCTCCGCATCGGCGCGATGATTTGGCAGCTTCCCTTCCATCACCCCCTGCGACTCGCCGAAGAAGTCGGCATGCTTGACCAGCTCTCGCACGGTCGCGTCGAGTTCGGGACGGGCATCGGCATCCATGAACATGAGTTCCTGCGATGGGGCCTCGATTTCTATGCACGGGGCGAGATGAGCAAGGAATCGTTGGAGATCATCAAGATGGCCTGGACCCAGGATGAGGTCACCTATGATGGTAAGTTCTGGCAGTTCAATGAGGCACTGCCTGCACCCAAACCCTTTCAGAAGCCGACTCCACCCATCTGGGTAGGTGCACATAGCAAGGCCGCGTTGGAGTTCGCCGCCAAGGGCAACTACCACGTCTCCCAGAACATCGATATCGACGAAGTTGTTGCCGAGAAGTTCGACTACTATCGCAAGGTGTGGCGAGAGTGTAACCACGCCGGCCCCATGCCCGGTATCTTCCTGCAGCGCATCGTCCACGTTGCAGAGACGGACGCCAAGGCCCGGGAGGAAGCTGAAAAACACCTGGTAGGCCGCGCCACGTTGCCGGTAGCTGGCACTATGGCCACGGGCGGCAGCTTCGGGCGAAGTCGTATTACCGATTCCAAGATTGGTTGGGGTTCTACCCCTCGGGGTATGGGCACGGAGTCAGATCTGCCTGACAACATGGAGCGAGGGCGTGTGTTCAAGATGATGGGACAGTCTTACGATTTCTCCATTGAGAACGGCGTCGCCATCATTGGCAGTCCGGAGACGGTGGCGCGGAAGATACAGGAGCAGCAGAAGTACATCGGTTATGACCTGCTGGCCACAACCCACAACTTCGGCGATATGGATCCCGAGTTGGTGGAGAATTCGGTCAAGCTCTTCGGCAAAGAGGTCATCCCCGCCTTCAAGTAGGCAGGGCGCGGCCCACTTTCTCTACGTCTGATTAGGTAACCGTCAGGGCACACGGGTGCAGGGTCTTACCCTGCCCAAGATGCAGCTAACCCCGGGTACTCCCGGGCCATCTTGTCCAGGGTCTCTTGCGACAACAACGCGTAGGAGCCCGTAGCCTCCACTGCCACTCGACCGTCAGGCAGCGTTATCCAACCTTTGGTGTTGATGATGTTGCCACGCCCTCCGCTCTTCTCTGCCGTAGCTGTGACGCGGTCATTTGCGTTGATAGGCAGCCGGAAGCGGAGCTCCAGCCGCGCAGACATCCCCCAACGGTTCTCCATCACCGGCACTCTACTCATAACCTCGTCCAGCAAGCCCGTGATGACCGCGCCGTGGAGGAAGCCGGGGAACCCCTGATGCTGCTCCTTCCCCTGGTACGTCGTCAGGATCTGGTCGCCCTGCCGCTCGAAGGTGAGCTGCAAGCCATTTTCGTTCTTGGGGCCGCACGCAAAGCATAGTCCGTAGTCGGAATCATCGTTCAGGGGTATGTGCCGGGATTCTGTGGTCAAAGCGTCACCTCATTACAACATTACAACGGGGCTGCTCCCCTCTATAGGAACAAGCCCCGCCTGTGACTCGAAGCAGACTCGGATAGCCTAGGAAGGATATTCTCCTAGGGTTTTGGTTCTTCTCGCATGAAGCCAAGGGCCTGTAGTATCGGAGTGTCCGTGTAGCTGAAGAGGAACGCTGGCTCCGTTGAAGACTCGTTCACATGCTCGTGAAAAGCCCAACCCGGCAAGCAGAAAGTGTCTTTAGATTCCCAATCCAGCTTCGTATCGCCCACCAGGGTATGCCCCTTGCCCTCAACCACATGGTAGATGGAGCTGGTTGTGTGGCGGTGGGACTTCGTACGTTCACCCGGGCGTAGCATCTGTATGAAGCAGGCGATCGTCGGCATGACATGACCGCCAGTGGCGGGGTTTGTGTACTCCATGAGCACACCGTCGTAGAGGCTGCCGTCCTCGCCCGTGGCCAGACGCTCCAGCGCCTCCCGGGTGCGGTCCCAGGGGTAGTACATCAGCGGCGATGAGCCATTGTCCTTGCGCTCTATCCATGTTGGTTGCAGCGCCATGCTGCCGTATTTGGCCAGCGATGTCCCCGGCGATTCCGTGATGGGGTGCGTGGGCTCCGAGTACTGGTCATGGAAGGACATCTCCAGGAAATTCACCAGGGGTAGATCAAGCCCGTCCAGCCAAAACATCGGGTTCTTCGTGTCGTTGCCGTGATCGTGCCATGACCACGGAGGCGTCAGCACCAAATCGCCTGGCAGCATCGGAAAACGCTCGCCGCCAACTGCCGTGTAGCCGCCATCGCTTTCGATGACGAAGCGGAGTGCAGCAGGGCTGTGACGGTGGGCGGGGGAAATCTCGCCCGGCAGCACCGTCTGGATGCCGCCGAACAGTGTCTGCGTTGTGGCAGTCCGGCCACCCAGACCCGGGTTCATGAGACGAAGCACACGACGTTCTGCCTGCTCTGTCCCAACGAGTTCCGATGCTCGAATCGCCTGGGGTCTGATATCTTTCCAGGGCCAGACGTAGGGAGTGACCTTGCTGGCCGGTTCCTTGCCCTGGATATCGGCCATGACAGTCCAGAGGGGCGCGACGTTGTACTGCTCAAGGCCCTTATAGTAGCTTTGCAGCTCTTCTTCGGTTGCCTGTTTACTGGATATCTCCACGTCGGCCTCCTCCGGACTTCCTGTTCTTAAGTTATGCGGTTATGGATGTGCTTGGGATGTGACAGGCCCCAGGTACTTCTCAAACCATACGAAGCTGCGTGCCCAACCGTCCGCTGCCGCCTCTACGCGGAAGTTATCCCTGCTGGTGATGAAGAAGGCGTGGCCCGCGCCGTCATAGCGATGGAACTCATAGGTCTTGTTGTGCTTCTTCAACTCGGCTTCGTGGATGTCCACCTGCTCCGGGCTGGGCCTCTGATCGTCGTTGCCGAATAACCCCAATAATGGGCACCCTAAATCAGCAGTCATGTCTAACGGCGCAACCGGTGCGTTTGCCGTCAGGTCCTCCTTGGCGGTTACGACGCCACCACCCCAGCAGTCGACGGCTGCGTCGAACTCCGGGATGTTGCATGCTGCGATGACGACCTGTCGACCGCCCGAGCAGAACCCGATGACGCCGACCTTGCCGCTTGAGTAGGGCTGAGCCAGCAGGTACTGTACTGTGCCCTTGGTATCGCCGATGAACTGCGCATCCGGCACACCGCCAGCCTCACGAGTGGCTGCGGACATCTCTACGGCAGTGCCTGGTCCGTTGCGCTGGTGGAGGTTTGGGCAGATGGCTGCATAGCCTTGAGCGGCTATCTTCCGCACAATCTCCTTGATGTCCTGGTCCCAGCCTGGCATGTGATGGATCACCACAACGCCGGGATGTGGCCCCGGTCCTGTGGGCCTGGCAAAATAAGCGTCAATCTGGTCACCATTGTCACCCTGGATGACAACGGTCTCCGCGATCATACCTTCATACATAGCTATCCCTCCCAATAATTTGGCCTGGTAAATTTGCCGCCACAGTGTCCCACGCTCCTGCGATGTGTGCAAGCAATCCCTTCTTGCAATTGCTGTAGCGTGTCGCTACTCTGGCTGTAGGACTTGGAAACGAAGGGGAGTGTGTAATGGCGAAAGTGAATAAAGTAGCCCACGTCGTATTAGCGGTGAAAGACGTGATGGCCTCAGTGAAGTTCTACACGGAAGTCCTTGGCATGGAAGCCGTAGACCTTAAGGAGAACCACAAGGCATGCTTCCTGTCTTTCGGGACGCAACACCACGATATCGCAGTCTTCGAGGCCCCTGAGGGCGCCGAGCGAGGCCAGATCGGGCTCAACCACTTCGCTATGCAGATCGAGGGTGGGATTCCTGAACTAAAAGTGCTGAAGCAGAAACTCGAGGACATGGGTGCGACGATTACCCATACCACCGACCACACTATCACCAAGAGCGTGTACTTCCTTGATCCGGACGGCAACCAGTTGGAAATATTCGCTGAGGGGTTTGATGAACCGACCGAGGCCCTGGACTTCATTCGACAGGGCACCTACCGCGTGAAGCCCTTGGAGCTGGAAGTCCCCTCCGCCGGCTAGCCCTATTAGGGCTCTTGCTATCCTTGGGTGCTCGTTATAACGCACAACAAACAGCCCGTCCTGGTGATGAAGCCAGGACGGGCTGTTCTTTTTTGCTTTCTGCAAGTTGGGTAACCGCAGGTCATATGGGTCCAGGGTTAAGCCCTGGTTTGGTATTGCTTTTCCATGGCGTAGACGTCTTGCAGCCCCAATAGGTCTGCGATCTCCTTCCGATGTTGAGGAGCACTGATTTTCCCGTTGTCGCGTAACTCCGTCATGGAGCGCTTCACCGCATCGTAGACCACTGTCAGCGTATAGCCGGCAAGCATCAGTTTGAAGCCGTAGTCCGCCACCTCACTCGTCGTCGCCACCGGATCGGCGCCGTTGAACACCTTGGGCAGGTCGCCCATCTCCTTGGCGCAGACTGCCAGGTCCTCCTTGGACTTTATCCCATCCACAAACACAAGATCCGCCCCGGCAGCGTAATACGCCTTACACCGCTTGATAGCATCTTCCCAGCCGTTGACCTGCAGGGCGTCAGTCCGCGCGATGATGACGAAGTCCTTGTCCGTCCTGGCATCCAGGGCTGCCCGCACCTTCTGAACGTGTTCTTCCATAGGTATCACGTCCTTGCCCGCAAAGAAGCCACACTTCTTAGGGAACACCTGATCCTCCAAGTGGATGCCACTCACGCCCACCGACTCGTATTCCTGTATAGCGCGATGCACGTTGATAACGTTACCGTAGCCCGTATCGCAGTCGGCAATCACAGGCACGTCCACCGCGTTGGCGATGTAGCGAGCGTTGGCCACCATCTCCGTTTGGGTTAGCAGGCCGACGTCGGAGAAACCGTGTTCGGCTGATGTGCCTGACCCCGTCATGTACACCGCCTTGAATCCCACCGACTCCGCGATCTTGGCGTGGAGGGCATTGAGGCAGAACGGCGCTATCACCATTCCGTCGTTGTTCAGCATTGCTCGTAGTGTGGCATTCCGTTCGTTAGGCATACCAGTCTCCTTCTATTAAATTGAGGTCTTCCCATAGCAAAACATTGTGAAGTGGAGGGTCTGAAGGCAATGTTGAACAGCAAAAATCACCTATGGTAAACATCAGGCATATGGGTGCAGGGCGTGCTCTGCCTACAGGGTCATGGACTCCGCTGCCACTTCTTTGAGAGGCATGTCCTGAGGCGCCTCCACGGCCGCAGATCGCATGCGATACCATTCGCCGTGTTGGGGCGCGTCCGGCTCGATGCCCTCCTGGAAATCGCGGACTTCTCTGAGCAGCCTGCGACGCGCCCCGATGATGGCCGAGTCAGACGTACCCAGGTGCTCTCTGTTCCTATCGCTGATAGCGCCCATGCTCTCAATGACAGCCATGTCCTGTGCTTGTATGCCCTTGATGCCTGAGAAGCTCACCGTACGTTGTTTTTCCCTATCGATGAGGTAGTCGTTGTCCTTGTTGGCATAGGCACGGTAGGTCACCGGCATGACCGACTCGTGGAAGTAGCCACCGGTCTCGTACTCGGTACGTTCTGCGGTCGTTAGGGGCCTGCTTGGGTGCCAGGACGCTCGAAACACCAATGATGTGTTGTCATCAGCAGGCACGTACATGTTGCCCGTCATGACGGCATCTTCTTCTGCGGGCACGATCATGCCGTAGGGCAGCATCCACGGTGTTATCCGCCAGTAGTACTTCCCTTCCGGGGTGGTTCGCCTCGCACCGATGGTCAGGCCGTAGTCCGTCTCGTCCAAAACGAACCGTGGTGATCGGTCCTGCAACGCCGTTCCCTGCACGTCTGAGTCAGACACCGTCAGGGTGTAGTCGGCGGGTTTGAGGCTGCTGTGCAGGAAGCTGATGTGGCTGGAATCTATGCCGCCCTCCAACGCCTGCAGCCAGTTGCATTCCTGAAGGCACTTGGTCAGGAATCGGTTCTCGTCCGGGCACGATGCCCAACCCAGATCCGGCATCTCAGGCGTACGGTCGGCAGGCCCCATGTACGACCACACCACACCGCCACGCTCGGTGGTTGGATACGCGACAATCTTCACTTTGTCCTTGAAGTTGCTTTCGGCGGGCTCTGACGG
>CAUZTE010000003.1:0-15641 GCA_963582565.1 Dehalococcoidia bacterium
AATCGCCGATGCTCTAGGTAGAGTCATCCTCATTCTCCACAACAACCTGAAAGACCTGACCGCTGAGGAGCTGGCCGAGGAGCCCCATCCGCCCATAGGTTGGCTGGCGTGGCACATTGCCAGAGTGCAGGACACCAATATCGCAAACTTGCAGGGGGTAGAGCAGGTGTGGGTCACGGAGGGTTGGCACAAGAAGTTCGGGATGCCTGTTGACCCTCGTGACTACAGCCCCGGCCATATTCAGACACCGGAGGTGGTGGCTGCGTTCCGAGCACCGGACGCTCAGACCATCTTGGACTACCACGATGCTGTCCGTGTTCGGACGCTGGCCTACCTGGAAACGCTCTCCGACGATGACCTTGATCGCGTGCTGGACGAACCTCGGTTCGACCCGCTGCCCACCGTTGGCGTAAGATTGGTTAGCGTGTGCGAGGACAACTTGCAACATGCCGGGCAGTTGGCATACCTTAAAGGCCTGATGCGGGATGGCGGCTGGTACCCCAACAGGCCGAAATAACAAGGACGTAAAATCACGAGAGGAGAACCATGCTTAGTAAGGAAGACAATGAACTTCTAACGAGGGTAGGCAAGGGCACCCCAATGGGTGAGCTCATCCGGGAGTATTGGATACCTGCGCTGCCTTCCTCAGAATTCCCAGCGCCAGACGCGCCCGCCAAGCGGATGCGCCTTTTGGGTGAGAATTTGGTCATGTTCAAGGACACCAATGGCGACATTGGCGCCTTCCCTGAATCTTGCCCTCATAGAGGTGCTAGCTTGTACTTCGGTCGCAACGAGGAGGCTGGCCTCCGCTGCGGTTACCATGGATGGAAGTTTGATGTAAACGGCAAATGTATGGAGATGCCATCTGAGCCGGACGGAAGCAATTTCAAGGATAAGGTGAAGATCCAGGCCTATCCCTGCCGAGACGTGAACCACATGGTCTGGATATACATGGGCCATAGGGAGACGCCGCCGCCATTCCCACAATTTGATGTTAATACTTTGCCTGCCGACAATGTGAACCCTCCCGTCGTCATGATGGAAGAGGCTAATTATTTCCAAAACTTAGAAGGTGATACAGATACATCGCACTTGGACTGGCTTCATGCAAGGTTAAACGTTGAGGACGGCCCGGTTGGTGAGGGCCATGCAATAGGGACGTTTAGTCCCCAGAGGAACCCATCCGTTGAGGCGATGCCGGCAAACTACGGAGCGTTCTACACGGGTCGTCGGAAAATCGACGATGACCAGTACTGGCATCGAATCAATCAGTTTATCTTCCCTATCTTCACGATGGTTGGCGGCGATGGCAATACTGCTCATCTACGTGCACATGTTCCGGTAGACGATACGCACTCCATGCTGATTTCTATGGGGGGTAGTAGGACTAAACCGTTATCAAAAGAAGAGAGAAACCATAAACGATTTACTGATCCTTTCTACCCATCGGGCGGCTATGTGACGCGTACCAGTAACCCGTTGACCTATTTTCACACTGTTGCAAACCAAGAGAACGATTACCAGAGGGATTTCACAGTGGAAAAAACGAAAATGTATAGCGGTGTAGGGTTTATTCACAATCTCCAGGATCGCGCCATGACGGAGTTGATGACAAGCGAAAGTGGTGAGGCTATCTACGACCGTTCCCACGAACATTTGGGGACAACTGACGGCATGTGTATCATGGTGAGGAAACAAATACTTAATGCCGTTCGGATTCACCAGGAAGATGGCACCGTTCCCCCTAACGTGAATGATGCCGGGCTGAATGGACGGGTGCGCCATGCTTGTTTGATTTTGTCTGAGGATGGAAATTGGGTGGCAGCTAGTGAATCCCAACGTAGTGGTGAGGAGGCCCACACTTGTATTTGTGGTCCCCTGCTGACTGGTGAGAGCCCCAGGGAGTCTTCAGGAGGTGATCTGTTACGGATAGGGTAGGCAAGATTTAGTAAGAATAAAAAGAGGCCTAAGTGACTAGCACTTAGGCCTCTTTTTATTCTTACTAAATCTCGGGGTTGAACTACTCTAATGGCATGAGCTCTATGGTCAGGCCATTGGGGTCTTTGAAATAGAGGGAGCCAGCGATCTCCCTGAAATCCACTGTGTGCTCTGTGAGGTTACGTATTGCGTCCGCCTTTTGGTCTGAATTCATGCCTATGGCAATGTGCATGATGCCGCCGACGCCCTCCGGTGCTGGATTCTGCAACCGAGGCACATGGGGGAAATCAAAGAACGATAACCTGACGCCCCCGCCAATGCTGACGTTCATGTGCGTGGATTCCTCAACGTCACGGTTGGAGGTCACCTGCACCACGGGCATTCCTAGTACATCGTTGTAGAACTCCGCCGTGGCCTCCAGGTCTTTGGAGAACACAGCTATGTGGTTGACCCCTTTGGACGCGTCGGTCTGCCCGTTCACAGGAATCCAGCGTCGCAGGCTTTCTTGTCGTTCTTCCAAACTCTTACTTGTGCTAGATGTCATGACTGCCTCCTTCCACTTCCGCACTGTTGGATGCGAATAGATGGTTAGGGATTTACGTTGATCTCCTCCAAGACTTCTGCGTCCTCATCAAACATGATGTCCAGGGGCAGGACCGCGCTGCTGGAACGCACCTGATAGAACTCCGGGTGGGTGACGGCGGCGGGCTCAATCCCCTCTTCCAACTCTCGGGCCGCCTTGATGAGCTGTCGCCGCATCGCGATGATGGCGGTGTCGCTTGTGCCAAGGTGCTCATAGCTGCGATCGACCACTGACCCCATCGTCTCGATCATGGCGGCGTCCTCGACCCTACCGGTGCCCCTGGGCAGGCCGGCGTAGGTCTTGGTCTTCTGCATCTCCCTATCGATGAGGTAGTCGTTGCCGAGGTTGGCCTTGCCGATCCACTTTCCCGGCTCAAGGTTGCGGCAGGAAACGATCTCCCGAAGGTCTGATTCGCCCATCGGACGGTTGCGGTGCCAGTGGCTCAGGAACACCCACGTCGAGTCGTCGTCGCGGGGAACCCACATGCGACATCGGACAAAGGAGTTCTCACCATTGCCCGGCTCTCGAGGCGTCATGGTATAGAACGGGAACATCCACTGGGATATACGCCAGTAGTAGCTGTCAGCATCTGCTGGACGTCGCGCACCTACAAGCAGGCCATAGTCCTTTTCCCTGACGAAGAAGTCGGCCCAACGCTCGTTGTACATGAACCTGCCACCAGATGTTGTAGCAGCGCCAGCGATGGCCTGGGCGTCAAGGTTGCTGTGCAGGAAGGAGGCATGGACGGTGTCTATCTCACCTTCAACGGCTTGGACGAAGTTGGATTCATAGATGAACTTGGCGAATCCCCGGTTCTCCTCCGGCACATGCATCCACTCGAAGTCAGGCATAGCCGGCATCTTATCGGCTGGTCCCATGTATGCCCAAACGAAGCCGGAACGCTCCTGAGTCGGGTATGCAGTGACCTTCACCTTGTCCTTGAAGTTGCTCTCGGCGGGCTCTGACGGCATATCGACGCAATCACCGTTGATGTCGAACTTCCAACCGTGGTAGACGCAACGCAAGCCGCATTCCTCGTTGCGACCGAAGAACAGGCTGGCCCGTCGATGTGGGCAATTGTTGTCCAAGATGCCCACGTCGCCGTTGGTGTCGCGGAATGCGATAAGATCCTCGCCCATGAGCTTTACTCGGATTGGTGGGCAATCGGGCTCCGGTAACTCCTCTGACATCATCGCCGGGAACCAGAAGCGACGCAGATACGTGCCCATCATGGTGCCCGGGCCGATTCGACACATCAATTCATTTTCTTCTTGTGTAAGCATGTTGTCCTCCCCTGTTGTGTGAAGTAGCGTTAGTCTACAGCGGTGGGCGTTGTGTGTGCCAGTCCGTCTGGGTCTGGTACGCGCCACCGACTTGAAAGAGTGTCGATTCATCGAATGGCCTGCCGACCAGTTGCAGCCCCACCGGAAGGCCAGCATCGGTGAAGCCGCAGGGTATAGACATTGCTGGTACGGCGGCCAGGTTGAAAGGCCCACGGTGGGCGCGGATGCCGAAGAACTGCCGCATAACGGCGTCCTTGCTATCCAGGCCTGTGTCCGTGGCGATTAGCGGCGCTGGCTGCGCCTGCGCGGGGGTGACCAGTACGTCTACGCCCTCCAATGCTGCCATGACCTGTCGGCGCATGATGACACGGAACCGTTGTGCTTTCTGATACAGGTGCGCGGGCATGAGGCTTGCGGCCAGCAGGCGACGTCGTGTGGCGAAGTCGTACTCCGCTGCGTGGGCTGCCAGTCGTTCACGATGGACGTAGGCGGCATCTGCGTCTGCTACACCGTTGGATAGCAACCCGCCCTGAGGGAACAGAGGGATGGATGCCTCTACTATTTCCGCGCCAGCTTCCCGCATGGCAGCTACCGCCTCCTCGCAACGCTGCTGCACCTCGCCGTCCACCATGCCCTCGCCGATAGCCTCCCGGATGACGCCGATGCGCTTACCCTTCAGTGATTCCAAAGGCTGGTAGCTTGGAGGTGCCTTGTGGGACGTGTACGCATCGTTGGGATCAAACCCCGCAATGGCTGCGAACACCGTGGCACAGTCCTCCACCGTGCGCGTCATGGGCCCGGCCTGGTCCATCGACCAACTCATTGGCAGGATGCCGTGTCGACTCACCCGACCCCACGTTGGGCGAAGGCCCGTGATGCCGCACCACGATGCTGGGCCGCGGATGGAGCCTGACGTGTCCTCGCCGATGGCTGCGGCGCACATGGATGCTGCCACCGCAATGCCAGAACCGCTGCTGGACTGGCCGGGTTGGCGATCCGTGTCCCAGGGATTGCGTGGCACGCCGTAGGGGTGGTTGATGCTGCCGCCCAGGGCGAACTCGCTCAGGTTCAACTTCCCAAGCAGCACCACGCCCGATTCGCGCAGGCGAGCTACCACGGTGGCGTCCGTCGTTGCTACATCTTTGAGAATGCTGGAACCCGCGGTGGTCGGCAGTCCCTTGGCGTCCATCTGATCTTTGACGGCCATCGGAATGCCGTGGAGGGGGCCGAGTCGGCGCCCGTTGCTTATCGCAGACTCCGCTTCTCGCGCCGATGCAAGGGCACCTTCTGCGTCGATGGTGATGAATGCGTGGAGTCGCTCGTCGAGAGCTGCAATGCGGTCGAGGTACGCCTGAGTCAGTTCAACGGGGCTTAGCTTCTTCGCATCAAGGAGTCCGGAAAGCTCCGCGACCGATGCATGAATGAGGTCGTCGTTCGCCATGCTATGCCTCTTCCTGAAGCCAGAAGACGGCAGCGGGCTCTGTGGTGTCCAGGTCAGAGTGATCGAGGGCGGACAGGGCTTCATTGACGGCATTCACACGGTGGGCCACTTCCGGCAGGTCTGCGGGATCAGCAGGAAGGCCCAGCGATTTGAGCATGGATCCAACTTCTTCAGGGGTGAGGTCTGGCATGACATTTCTCCCGTGAGCAGGGTTTCGTTGTGGCGGCATGCTATCGCCGCTGCTGCCGAGCGTCAACGAGGGCTCGCCCTCGCCACATATGTCCTGAGCGATTACACGGTGTAGCTGATATCATTGGTGAAGAGTTGGTAAAGGCCCAGCCCATTCCAGCCGCAGGGAGCCACAGAGATGGGAACGCAGACCCTCACAGACAGGATTGCAGGACACATGGACCGCTACTCTGGGTGGTTCATCGTGGCCGTTGGCATTGTGACTCTGCTGCTCATCATCCCCATGGTTTTGATGTCGCCCGACGAGTCGGCGTCCGACAACCCCGGCGGCCAGGTGTACCAGGTTGCGGACATCATCGAGGCGACACTGCCTCCACGGATACACTCGGCGGGCTTCATTGTGGAAGCGCGCGACGGCGATATCCTGATGCAGGCGCCGCTGTTCGAGTTGTACACCAACTCTCAGAAGTTGCAGGAGGCCGACGCACTTGGGCAACTCAACCCGCCCGGCCTGCCTGAACAACCGTACCTGTACAACGGCTTCGATACTGACCGCCAGCGCCCCATCGTTGGCACGTTCAGCATCGCGGACGCCGTGCAGGACGCCCTGGCCAACTTCGGTATGTCTTTGGAGATGGCAACCGACGACCAGGTCAAAGTGGCTCTGTCTGCTATCCTGGCGGACCCGCGTTTCCTGTTCCTGAAGGAGAACCTGTCCCAGGGCAAGCAAATGGAACGCCGGGTGGTACTGGGCCAAGAGATCGATTACTGGACATCGCCGGGACTGCTGACGTTCTTCATCGCTGATAATGAGAAGCTGGGCGGAGGCGGGCTGTCCATCGGCACCACCAGCGACCCCGTAACAGAGGGGAAGCAGCATCTGAACCGCAAGGTGCAGGCCCTCTTCCGCGGCGATGAGGAGCACTATCAGCTATGGGGCATCGCCATAGACGCTGGACTGGAGATAGCCGACGAGGTGAGCACTGCTGTGCCCTTCATCTTCGCGACCTTCGTCATGGTGCTGATCGTGGTAGGCGTAAGCTTGCGGTCGGGACGTGTGGTGGTGCTGACGGCCATCGGCCTGGTGGCCATGATCATCTGGCTGAAAGGACTGTCCAACCTGGTGGGACTGAAGTCGTCGACCACGCTGGATTTCATCGTCCCTATCGCCATGATCTCCCTGGGTGCCGACTTCGTTATCCATGCCGTAAACCGCTATCGTGAGGAGATCCCTCATGCGGCGAGTGCTCGGCTTGCCTTCCGACTTGGCATGAGCGGCGTCATTGTCGCACTGACTCTGGCGATGCTTACCGACTCCGTGGCGTTCCTGGCCAACACCACAGCGTCCATTGAGACCGTCACGGGCTTCGGCATAGGCGCGGGCCTCGCCATCGTTGCCGCGTTCATCATTCTTGGTCTCACGGTGCCGTTGGTGTTGATGCGGCTGGATGCTCGAAGAGAGCGACATGCATCAACAGACCCGCAGCAAAAGACACCAATCGAAGCCGAAAGCACAGGTGCCTCTCAAGGCTGGTTGGTTAATTGTGTTGTCGGGTTGGCGCGTCGTCGCTACATCGTGTTGCCTCTGGTAGCTGCGTTCACGGTGCTGGCAACTATCTACGCGTTCAAGCTCGAAGCATCGTTCGAGGTGAAGGATTTCTTCAAGTCGGACTCCGACTTCGCGGTGGGGTTGGACAAGCTGGATATGCATGTTGGCGATTCCGGCGGCGAGCCTGCCATCACCTACATCCAGGGCGACCTGACGGACCCGGCGGCGCTGCAGGCAATTCAAGACTTCATGGTGCGCCTGGGTGACAGCCCGATGGTGGCCAAGAACGAGGAGGGGGGGGCTACCCTGAACGGCAGGCCCATCTTCGCAGTGCTAAACCAGGTCATGCAGTCGGAGTACGCTCGCGAGCAAATACAGGAGATGACCGGTGTGGCTATCGGCGGCGATGTGGTGAACTTCGTGTACGGTGGCCGTGTTTGGCAGTGGCCGAACTCCCAAGAGCAGCTTACGGCGATCTACGACTATGCGATGGTCAACGGTGTGCCTTTGAGCCCCACCCGCGATGCCTACGATAGCCTTGACGTGGCCGAGACAATCTACCTTGACTCGACAAGCGCGGGGTTGGACGCTACGACCATCATCGTTGGCATCCCCGGAACCAAGAATCAAGAAATAACCGTGGCCTCACGCGACATTATGCTGGCAGAGATTGCGTTGCTTGAAGCGTCGCCAGCCATAGCACGGGCGCAGCTGACGGGCTCGCCGTACACGCGTCAAGCATCGCTGGATGCCACCACGGAAGGCTTGCAGAAGTCGCTAGGAATTGCCGTGGTGCTGTGTCTACTGGTGGCTGTCGTCGCCATGCGGTCGGTACGGTACGGTGTCGTCACCATCATCCCCATCGGCCTGGTGGTAGCGTGGCTCTACGCCTTCATGTATTTGTTCGGGTTCGGGCTGAACTTCGTCACAGCCACCATTGCGGCGGTGTCCGTAGGCGTCGGCATCGACTATGCCATACACATGACGCAGCGGTACCGGGAGGAGCTGGCGAGGAGCGAGGACGCCTACCACGCGCTGGGGAGAGCCGCCCACGGGACAGGAGGCGCGCTGATTGCCTCTGCGGCCACAAGCATCTTGGGGTTCACTATCATGGCCTTTGCGCCCATGCCCATGTTCTCTTCCTACGGGATACTGACGGCGGTGATGATCTTCCTGGCGGTAACAGCATCGTTGCTGGTGTTGCCGTCGTTGTTGCTGCTGGTCACGCCAAGGGCAGGGCGATGATGCGCAGGCAATGGTTGCTGGCAGTGCTTATAGCTGTGTTGGCACTTGCTGCGGTGGCATGCGACTCGGGCCATCGATTCACCATCATCAATGAGACCGACGATGAGGCTGTGTACATGTGGGACGGGGTCCGTGAAGGCAAGTTGGACGCTGGGGCAACCCAGCAGCCCGGCCTTATTTACCGGTACGGCGATGGAGGCCAGCCAGTGCGACACACCTTCCAGGCTCTGGACGTTGCTGGCAATCTTATCTGCGAATCGATACGCACGGAAGAGCAGTTCGAGTTGCAGGATTGGACCATCCGCATCGTAGAGGCCAAAGAATGCGGGGAACCTTCAAAGGGAGCGCAGTGATGGTCGGTACGACCAAACGCGGGTTACTTGTAGCGGTCATATCCGTGGTGGCATTGGCTGCTGTGGCGTGTGATGCTGTTGCTCCACCTCTGACTATCGTTAATTCCACCTCAGATACCATCTCTGTAAGCTTTTTCTACAAGGAAAGTTCAAGGACACTAAGAATCAAGGAACGAGATGATGGTCAATTTAGCGAATCACTATCAATCGCCTCAGGAGAAGGCCCAATAACTGACTTTGCTGTATTTGAACGTGACCAGTACACGTTAATTGTGAGCAATTCGGATACCAACGAATTATTTCGGCGGACGTTCCTTGAAGAGGAATTAGATGACCGTGATTGGAAAATAATCATCACGCCAGAGGGCATCAAATAGCAGCAAAGCCCGCTAAGCGGGAGGGGGCCTATTCGTAGAGGGGCAAGGTGCCTCGCTGAAGGTCGTCGCCCACCTTGTCGATGATCATGTCCAGCATCTCCATATCCCACTCGGTCACAAAAGTGATGGCCGTGCCGTCGGCCTCCATGCGGGCAGTCCTGCCGATGCGGTGGATGTACTCTTCCATGTTCTGGGGCATGTCATAGTTGATGACGTGGGAGACCTCAGGTATATCCAGGCCTCGTGCTGCCACGTTGGTAGCCACCAGCACCTTGACTTTGCCCTCTTTGAACGATTTCATGGTGCCGCTGCGTTGTGACTGGGTCATGCCACCGTGGATGCCCTCAACGGAGATGCGGTCACGCTGAAGCGATTGCACCAGCCTGTCCACGCCTATCTGTGTCTTCCTGAATAACAGGGCCTTGCCGCCGTTCAGTTGGGTTTGCAGGAAGCCTGAAAGCCCCTTGACCTTGTCCTTGTCCCAGACCTCAAAGTAGAGCTGTTTCACCTTGGGCGCCGTCTCTACCTCACCGCCTACCTGAATCCACTCTGGCGATTGCAAGTGTCGATGGACGATGCGGCGTACTGTGGCGTGCATGGTGGCCGAGAAGAGGGACGTCTGGCGAGCCTTGGGCGTCTGGCGAAGGATGCGCTCGATGTCCGGTAAGAAGCCGATGTCCAGCATCTCGTCGGCCTCGTCCAGCACCACCATGTTGACGTTGGCCAACGAAAGTGTCCTGCGACTGAGGTGATCGAGCAGCCTGCCTGGTGTGCCGACGACGATGTGTGCGCCGCGTTCCAAGGCCGTTATCTGTGTGGTGATGGTCTGTCCGCCGTAGCAGGCGACCACTCGGAGTTTCTTGAACTCGCTGAGCTTGGCTATCTCGTCGCGGACCTGCACCGCCAATTCGCGGGTTGGTGCCATTACAAGGCCCTGTACGCCCTGCTTGTCCGGATCGATACGCTCAATCATGGGGATGCCGAAGGCAGCGGTCTTGCCGGTGCCCGTCATGGCCTGAGCGACCACATCCGTTCCCTTCAGCATGGTTGGTATGCACTGTTCCTGCACGGGCGAGGGATTCTCGTAGCCCATGCTCTTGAGGGCACATGCCATGTCATAGCTGACGGCCAGGGAGCCGAAGTAGTATGCGCCGTCTGCTGCCGCTTCAACCTCGGGTCGAGCCTGTGGAGTCTGCTGGCGTGGAGGTCGTTGCTGAGTGGGCGCGGCTTTAGTTTCAGCTACATTCGCGGGTTTGGTCTCGGCATTGGTTGGTTGATTCACCGGTGCATTAGCGGCTTTAGTCCCCGCCACACCGTTGGGTTGATTCACTGGTGCATTAGCCGGACGTTGGGGTCGACGTGCCGGTGGTGGTCGCTGTGGTCGCGGCGAACGCTGCTGCGTGGGGGCTTCTCCCCCGGCGTTGGTCCCACCAACATTGGGCTGTCTTTGTGGACGTGGGGCCTGTTGCGGCCTTGGAGCTTGCGATGGCCTTGGTTGTGGTGAAGTCGCTTGGGGCGTCGTTGCAGCAACCTGAGCGGCTTCGGGTTGATCTTCTGTCTTTGACTTTCGACCCCACCAGAGGAAACCTCGGCGCTTCTTTTGCTCTGGTAGTGGGTTTGAGTTGTCAGTAGAGGGGATATCGGGCGTTATAACGCAGTCCTTTCGTGGTGCCGGAAACTCTGTGGTGGCAGGAGGGGCCTCAATCGTGGAGGCGAAGAGATCGGGGAGTCTTTGCTGAAGTCGATCCTGACGCATTGCACCTATGTTATATTGTGCTGTGAAATCGGCATTTTTGCAAGGCGCGGCGCACCCCTACGCGAGGCTTGAAGCTTGACTCCCTACCTGGCCGTCGTACAATGGCTGAGGCCAATTCCATATCTATATTACATCTGTGAGGCATGACTGATGGGAGCTACCGAGACCCTTGCACGATTCGTCCTGAATACACCATCTTCGGCAATTCCGGATCCAATCCTCCACGAGGGGAAGCGATGCATCATCAACTATCTTGGCGTGGCACTCTACGCCTCCGCAGACCCGTCCATGCAGATTCTCACAAGCCTCTTTAAGGAGGAGGGCGGTAACCCGCAGGCGGGCCTCATCGGCAGCGATATGCGTACCAGCCTGCAGAACGCGGCTCTGGCCAACGGCTACCTGGCCCACCTTGAGGACTACGACGATACCCATTTCCCAACGGTCATCCACCCCTCAGCACCTACCATCCCCGCGGCGATGGCGGTGGGCGAACGACAGAACGCAACGGGGTTGGACGTGTTGACGGCCACGGTGTTGGGCGTTGAAGCGTGCTGCCGCATCGGCCTCTCGGTGCACCCGCACCACTACAATGCAGGCTGGCACATCACCGGCACCTGCGGCGTTTTCGGCTCCGTGGTGGCAACAGGTCGGCTGCTTGGCTTGGACGAAGGACAGATGATCAACGCCCTCGGCATCGCAGGGACCCAGGCGGCCGGAATCCGTGAGACCTTCGGCTCCATGTCCAAGCCCTTCCACGCCGGGCGTTCTGCCCAGAGTGGCGTGCTGGCTGGCCTGCTGGCGGGTCGAGGGTTCACGTCCACATCAGAGATCCTTGAGGGTCGACGCGGCTTTGCGGCAGTGCTCTCCACGTCGTCCGACATGTCACAGATAACCGATGCCCTTGGCGAGCGGTGGGAGCTGCCGAACAACGGCCTGAAGCCTTACGCATGCGGCGTGGTGAGTCATCCATTGATCGATGCGATGATTATCTTCCGCAACACCCACGGCGTGAAGCCTGAGGACGTCCTCGCCATCACTGCCAACGTGCAACCCCTGGTGTTGGAGTTGATGGATCGCCAACATCCACGCATCGGGCTGGAAGGCAAGTTTTCCCACCAGCACTCGATGGCTGTGGGGCTCGTCGATGGCGGCGCATTTCCCGCTCAGTACACCGACGAACGGGTCTTGGACCCGACCATCACTGCGTTGCGAGAGGTGATCAAGGCCACCGTTGACCCTAAGATGCCAGAGGACGCTGCCGAGGTGACGGTGAAGCTGAAGGACGGACGCTCCATCACGGAGAAGGTAGACCATGCCACCGGCGCGCCGGAGAACCCCTTGTCCGACTCACAACTTGAGGACAAGTTCCGCAACTTGGTCGGCAGGGTGTTGTCCAAGGATCAGGGGGAGAAGCTGCTGGCGACGCTTTGGGACATCGACAAGGTGGAGAACGTCGGCGAGATCATGGTGCTGGCCCGGCCCTAATAGAGGGCACATATGTCCGGGCCTGGCCTGCGGACCAGAGGGTCTCTAGCACGTTAAGCGTGGAGCCAAGCGCCGAATAACCAAGTTCCGCTGGCCATCGCCCATGTGCCGAACCACACCATCTCGTCGTCTGGAATAACGTCCAGGCCGAAGACGGCAACGGGAATTGCGAAGACCACACCCACACTTAACGTCGGGGCTATGACCAGCTTCATCTGCGCATAGAGGCTTCTGCACCGGCCTAAAGCAATCCACGCAGCAACCGCCAGGAACGGCACCGCTGCCAACAACGCCTCGGGTTGCCGCACCAACGATCGCTGCACGTCGGACGTGGTCAACGCGTCGAGCGGGTACTCGTTTGCCGACCCCGCAGCGACCCACATCGATACCACCCACACCACGAACGCTGCTTGCAGCAACATCGCCACGCTGAAGAACACGCGACCCGACTCCACCCACCGGCCGTGGAAGACATAGTCGGTGGATACAACTGCTGCTCGGGTCAGCAGCACCGCCATCAACCCACCGATGGCGTCGCGACCAATGTCCTCTATCGACGCTGTCCTGCCGGACACGAAGCTCTGGTGCACCTCGTCCACTGCGCCGTAGACCATTGCCACGCCAAACGCTGCTGCAACCACCACTGGCCATCGCCAGGTGAAGGTGCTGCTGATGGCCAGGTAGGTGAGGCCCGTCAGGATGCCAAACGCTGTTCCGTGGAATATCCACTGGATGCTCCAGTCTGGGAAGATATCCAGGAACTTTGACGCGGAGCCGATACTTTCCGGTGATGAGCTCTGGGAGATGTAGAAGATAAGACCCATCCACGCAGCCACTGCTCCCCATTCGGCAATGGCCAGCGGGACGCGGTAAGTGTGGAGCGCTTCTTTGATGTTCGGGTCGTGGTGGTCCAGCATGGTCACATCATACCGGGTTTCATGCCTCGCGTAGCCCGCGTGACAAGCGTACACCTCGAATGTAGAATGACCGCAACGTTTGGGCAACTTCGAAATAAGAGAGGGAACCATGCTTTCTGCTAGTGATAATGAACTCCTGTCACGGGTAGGCCCTGGCACACCCATGGGCGATCTTATGCGACGGTTCTGGCAGCCGATCCTCTTGTCAGAGGAGCTTCCGCAGCGTGACGGTGAGCCAGTCCGTGTGCGACTGTTGGGCGAGGACATGGTGGCGTTCCGGGACACGAATGGGAACGTCGGCATGATAGACAACTACTGCCCTCACCGCAGGGCGAGCCTGTTCTTCGGTCGAAACGAGGAGTGCGGCTTGCGCTGCGTGTACCACGGATGGAAGTTCGACATCAACGGCGATTGCGTGGATATGCCCAGCGAGCCCGCAGAGAGCAACTTCAAGGACAAGGTGAGGATCACCGCGTATCCCACCCATGAGGCGGGAGACTGCATCTTCGTGTACATGGGCCCCAAAGAAGTGCAGCCCCCATTCCCTCACCTTGAGTGGACAAGGGTGCCTTCAGCCAACAGGCTGATGATGCGCTGGATTCAGGATTCCAATTACATGCAGACTATTGAGGGTGACCTGGACACTGCCCACGTCTCCTTCCTACACCGATGGTTTGACCCCAAAGATAGGCCTCAGTCTGTGGCCAGACGCATCAAGAACGGTCAGGACATGACAGTGATGGACGGTTCACCTCGATTGCACGTTGAGGAGACTGACTATGGCTTCATCTACGGGTCTCGGAGGGACATCGGCGATGGCGAGTACTACTGGCGTGCAACTCAGTTCATCTTGCCAGCGTACAACTTGATACCAGGCCCGAGTTGGCCGATCACCGGCCACGCTTGGATTCCCATTGATGATGACCACACGTCCGTGTTCTCGTTCACCTACCAGCCCGACGAGCCCCTTGACCCCACACAAGTTGAGGGGCGTAAAGCATCCACGATGCAAATGGAGCGGGTGAAGCACAAGACGGTGGATGGCAAGATCATTGACGGCTGGCACGATGTGCGGAATTCCAGCAACGACTATTTGGTGGACCGAGAGTTGCAGAAGAAGACCAATTTCACTGGCATCCCTTACGGTCGTACTCAGGACGAGGCGATGACGGACAGCATGGGCCGCATCGTTGACCGCACCAAGGAGCACCTGGGTACCAGCGATACTGCCATCATCCATGCGCGTCGGCAGCTGCTTCGCATGGCGCGTGAGTTGCAGGAAGGGATCGAGCCGTCTGTGGCGCAGCATGCAGAGGCCTTCAACGTCCGCGCAATCGATGTGGTAAACACAACCGCCGACTTCAAGGAACTCCTAGCAAAGGATGGAGACCTGGCGAAAGGTACCGTCTAGCTAGACCCTGGTTCTTTTACACGGAAGTTGCATTCATTGGAGTTATATGTAAACTTTTACAGCGTTTCACTAATTTGAAATGATCTAGGCAGCCGCTATGAATGCAAGCGTACCATCTAGTTCCTGGTTGGAAACATTATTCCTCGATTGGGGAGTATTGTTTCCAACCAGGCGCCTCTCATTGTTGTCTTCGCCAGGTAGAATAGAGGCCTTCATACTCGCCAGGTCGAGACTACTACTTGGGGTAACTACAGGCCTTGGGTTGGCTACATTCTACCTTCCTGAAGCTATTGGCTATTGGCTATTGGCAGGGTATGCACGCCCCGGGAATTCACTCAGCCATAATTCCTGGGTGGACGATGATAAATGTTGGAATTTTGTCTCTCGGAGCATTGATTTTATGGGGATTTACAATTCAGGGGGCGAAGGCCAACAGAGAGGCTTTAAATACACTTCAAAACACATTCCCAACCATCAAGACTGACCTCGAAGAAATGACATCTCGCCACGGTGGGGTCATCCAAATCTTGCTTATCGCAGTCACGATCTCAATAGCTATTATTGCGTTCGCTTCATTGGTTCAGGAGGATTTACTCTGGTGGAAGGTTCCAAGGGTACATGTCCCGATGGCTCTAATACACTTATCAATAACATTCTTCGGGGCTTCGTTTTTCCTGCTGCGGAAATTGGCTATGGGAAGGCTGTTCACAATTTGTTTTGCTTCGGGCCAAGTGCCAGCCATATCGTGGAATGATGAGGAATCCAATGTGTACGTTAGAGCAGGGAGACATTATATCCATCTCACTGCGTTTGCAGGGTTTGCAATCCTTTACTTATTTGCATTTTGGTACGGGGCGGCTCAAGAATGGAACGTTGGGATGTTGGGTACAGGATTTGGCACGGTAACAACGATTTCAGTATTACCTCTATACGTGATTCTTGTACTAGGGCTCATCATTCAACCTATATTATCTCAAAGAGGCCATTTGAGGAGGGGAAGGCGTCGCAAGCTGGAGCCAATGGCTAATCGCCTTGACACTTTATCCGTTCAAGGCTTGGATGCGGTTGGTCAAGTAGACCGCGGAATCACGAACACTTGGGCGTGGTTTCAATT
>CAUZTE010000004.1:0-15041 GCA_963582565.1 Dehalococcoidia bacterium
TCATTGATGGATAGGTTGCTCCTGAACCCCGATCGTCTGAAGGCAATGGCCGATGGCGTACGAGTCGTCGCGGCACTACCGGACCCTATCGGCCAGGAATTAGATAGCCTGACACGCCCCGATGGCCTGATTATCGCTCGACGTCGCGTCCCCCTGGGAGTTGTGGGCGTCATCTATGAGAGTCGACCGAACGTGACCGTGGACATCGCCGTGTTGTGTTTCAAGTCGGGCAACGCCTGCATCCTGCGAGGCGGCAAAGAGGCGATCAACTCTAACGCAGCCCTGGCGTCGCTCATCCGTGATGCTATTGATGCCGCTGGCGGGCCACAGGACGCTGTGCAGTTTGTTGATGACACGGACCGGGCCCTGGTGCTGCAGATGCTGGGCATGAAGGAGTACATCGACCTGTTGGTGCCCCGAGGCAGCGCTGAACTGGTCAACTTTGTGGGCGAACAGGCCAGTATGCCTGCCATCACCGGGGGCATCGGCGTCTGCCACACGTACGTTGACCCCACCGCAGACCTGGAAGCGGCAGTGGCCGTAGTCACCAACGCCAAGGTGCGTCGACCCTCCGTCTGCAACGCGCTGGACACCGTCCTGGTGCACTCGCAGGTAGCGCAGAGCTTCCTGTCGTCGTTGGCCACAGAGTTGGGCAAAGCCGGTGTGGAGATGCGATGTGACAGCCGTGCTATCACTCTGCTTGCAACCCAGGAAGCGGCGAAAGTCGTGGTGGCGGCACCCGAGGACTTCGGCAAGGAGTTCCTTGACCTCATCCTCTCGGTGAAGGTGGTTGACTCCTTTGACGAGGCGCTTGGCCACATCGAGAAGTACGGATCCGGGCATTCCGAGGCCATCATGACGTCTGACGATGACGCGGCAGAGCGGTTCCGCAGCGAAGTTGACGCTGCTGCGGTCTTTGTGAACGCCAGCACCGGTTTCAACGATGGATTTGAGTTTGGCCTTGGCGCAGAAGTGGCCATCAGTACCAACAAGTTCCATGCCAGAGGGCCCATGGGGCTGCGGGAACTGACTTCCTATAAGTGGGTGGTCACAGGTTCAGGCCACACTCGACCCTAACGGGGGCATGTGTCGCTGCGGCGAGGAGACTAAAGAGGCCTCTGGCCAGCAGGCCAGTCCCAGCACATATCGCTGCGGCGAGGAGACTAAAGAGGCCTCTGGCCAGCGGGCCAGTCCCAGGCATAGATTACCTGCCAACACCGGGGAGTCCAGAGGGGTTCCCCTCCGGCAAGGGGTTCCGGGGGATGTGCCCCAGGCATGACACCGCAGGCCACTCCCCAGCACACATAAGTCAGGAGGCACCAATGGCCGGATTTATCTTTGAGCGCGAAGTCCGTACGGAAACCTCCGAGTGCTACACCATCCTGGAGGACGACCAGCCTATTGGGAGGGTCGATATCCATTTCTCCGCAGTAGTGGTTCATGCTACGTTGTGTGTAGAGGAGAGCCTGACGCGCGATCGCATCCATGACCTGGTTGAGGTGATCGACGAGGAGTTGGTGAACTCCATCGGGGTCAGTCGAGAGGAGTTCATCGTTCACGTGCACCAGGGCACCGACCTGGGGATATTTAGCACCGCCGACTTTGATGACGACGATGAAGACGAGGGCGTCTAGGGTATATGTCGCTGCGGCGAAGGGACTAAAGACGGCCCTTCTGACCCGCAGGCCAGTCTCAGATATGTGGGGGAGTCCAGAGGGGTTCCCCTCTGGCAAGGGGTTCCGGGGGGATGTGCCCCCGGGGATATGCCACAGGCGAGTAATCTTGAATATCAAAAACATAGGAGAGACCAATGAGTATTCCTGAGTTCAGTCTTGAAGGTAAGAACGCAATCGTCATCGCCGGAAGCAGGGGCATCGGCAAGGGAATCGCCATGGCTTTGGCAGACGCAGGGGCGGACGTCGCTGTCACCGGCTTCACCAACAAGTACGTTGAAGGCACCGCAAAAGAGATTGAGGCGATGGGTCGCAAGAGCGCCGCGCTCACGGTGGACGCCACCCACGGCGAGGACATGGAATACCTGGCCAAGCAGGTGATCGCCGAGTTCGGCTCGATAGACATCGTGGTCAACGCCGCCGGCGATTCTATTCGCAAACCGGTCATCGCACTGCCCGGAGGCGAGATTGAGGGCATGACCTCCCAGGAGTGGCATGACATTGTGAATATCAACCTGACAGAGGCCTTTGAGGGTTGCCGGGTCTTTGGGCCGCATATGGTGAAGCGAGGAAGCGGGACCGTCATCAACGTCTCGTCGTTCGCCGCGCGAAAGGCCACCGCAAACCTGTCGGCGTACGGCGCAGGCAAAGCTGCGTTGACTCGATTCACGGAGACCGTGGCCCTTGAGTGGGCACCCTTTGGCGTTCGAGTGAACACCATCGCACCCGGCCAGTTCCCGGACCCCGACCAGCTAACGGAAGAGCAGTACAAACAGCGCGACGAGGCGGCCAAAGCCCGAGGCGTGCCGTTGGCTCGCGTTGGTCGAATGCGAGAAGTAGGGCTGATGGGCGTCTATCTGGCTTCCGATGCTGCAGCGTACATCACAGGCCAGACCTTCTACATTGATGGCGGGCTGGTGTTGGCCTAGTTATATTGCCTCCGGCGGAGACTAAAGCCGTGTATATATCGCTGCGGCGAAGGGACTAAAGAGGCCTCTGGCCCGCAGCCCAGTCTCTGGCACATTTGGTAGAGCGATGATACACGATTATGTCAAGAGGAACGCTTCACTTGGGAAGGTCACATTGGAAGATTTAACGGTGCGGTCTGCTGTATTGGCTGATGCTGAAATAGTGTTTGTCATGCTTGGCCTGTTTGCGACGAGCTACAGTCCCGACCATTCAGTGTTTACTGCCAATTACCCTCGGATAATCGAGAACGTAGGTTCCGACCTTCTGGTTGCGGAGGTAGATGGTATCGTGGTCGGTTACGTCCTGGCTGCCGATTCTTTGACCTTGTTCGCCAATGGAATCGTGACCGAGTTGCTGGAGCTGTATGTGGTCGTGGAGCATCGGGGCCAGGGGATTGGTCGTGCGTTGGTAGAAAATGCGGTCTCCAATGCGAAAGCCCGAGGCTCAGTTGAGGTGACGGTACCGACACGTCGTGCTGGCGACTTCTACATAGCATTGGGCTTTGAATCCACTGCCGAGTTCTTCAAGCTCAAACTTGGTCGCAGCTAAAACAACTCCCGTACGGCGGCAACATCATCGTCGGTGAGTCGCCACTCGGCTGACTTGGCGTTGGCGTGCACCTGCTCAGGCTTGGTGGCCCCTGCGATGACGGATGGCACTACCGGGCTAGCCAGTAGATACGCAAAGGCCAAGTCTGTGACTGCGTGCTCTCGCTCCGCCGCAAACCCCTCCAGCTTGCCAAGCAACTCCCAGTTCTTATCGGTCAGATAGCGGTTTCTGTACAACTCGGATCGAAGGCCGTCAGCCATGCGCGTCCCCTCAGGTAACGGCTCGTCGCGCTTGTACTTCCCGGTCAGGAGTCCGCTGGCCAGGGGGAAGTAGGGAATCAGGCCCATGCCATACCGTTCGCAGAACGGAACCAGCTCCTGCTCAACGTTCCTGACCACCAGGCTGTACTCCGGCTGAACACAGGCAAAGCTGTAGAGGTTGTTGGCCTTGCTGGTCCACAACGCCTCTGTCAGTTGCCACGCCGTGTAGTTGGAAGCGCCTATGTAGCGTACTTTGCCCTGATGTACCAGATCATCGAGGGCACGCAGCGTCTCCTCGATGGGCGTGACCTTGTCCCACATGTGCATGTAGAAGACATCGATGTAGTCGGTCTGCAATCGACGCAGGCTGTTCTCCACCTCGTCCATGATGTGCTGTCGCGACGAGCCTCGCTTGTTCGGGCCAGACGGTGGTGCCGAGGGGGCCACGCCTCCTACGTCGAGGCCGACCTTTGACGCGATGACTACATCGTGCCGTCGACCGTTCTTGGCGAACACGGTGCCGATGAACTCCTCTGATGTGCCGCCGCCGTATGCGTTTGCGCTGTCCAGGAAGTTGATACCCTCCTCAAGCGCGGCGTCCAGGACGGCGGTGGTCTCCTTCAGGTCCAGACGAGGGCCGAAGTTGTTGGTGCCCAGACCGATGACGGATACGTCCAGCCCTGTGTTGCCGAGTTTGCGATATTCCACGGATGTCTCCTAGTGTTGGATGTTAGGTATGTGTGCTACCAGTATATGTCGCTGCGGCTACCAAACGTGTCTGTATTTACATGCCCGGCCCCTCTGGCCCGCAGGCCAGTCCCCGGCGCATGTCGCTGCGGCGAGGAGACTGAAGAGGCCTCTGGCCCGGAGGCCAGTCCCCAGCACATGAGCCGTTGCCTACATGGGTTCTGCAATGAGTTTCTTGATTCGCTCCATCACCTGGCCTCTATCGTAGCGACTGTAGAGGTTGGAGCGGTTGCGAGTGACATCGCCGCGGTGCCAGTACTCGTAGACCTCCTGGCGTGTGGCAAAGGTGGAGATGCACAAGTCATAGGCCAGTCGGAACAGTCGCACCCGCTGCGCCGTGGCGGAGGTATCGCCGCCGCCAATGAGCTTGTCCAGGTAGGGGCGAAGCTCCGGGTTGGCCAGGTCTTTCTCGCTGGGCTGAGACAGAAGCTCCAACCCGCCGATTTGCTGCACGATGTCCAACACTCGTTTGGAGATCTGAGCGGCAAAGATGCCCAAGGCAAACCCATCGCCGGGAACCATCACGCCGCCGGGCGTTAGGGCTGCATCTGCATCCATGCCCCTGATAGCTAGGCGAACCATCTCCGCATAGGAAACAAGCTCCCCCAGCTTATCGCGGACGTCCCGCACTTCATCGATCTCATTGGCCTCGGCAAGCAGTGTCACCACGCCCACAAACGTCCGTAGGCGCTCGTACAGGCGGATGTTGCTGCTGTACCCGGCCAGGACGTTGACTCGACCGAGCAGTCGACCTGCGGCATCGCTGTCGTAGAGCATCATCACATGGTCCCAGGGCACAAAGACATCGTTGAAGTACATCATGGCGTCTTGTTCATCGAAGCGATGGGAGAAGGGGTGGCCGTAGCTGCCTGGGTTCTGCGATAGCGGCTCTCGACACAGCGTCACCAGCCCAGGGGTGTTCATAGGGATGGAGAACCATTGCACGTACTCGTTCTGGGAGCGCCCGGCGAAGGTGGCAGAGAGGTAGACCAGGCACTCATTGGCCAGCGGAGCCAGGGTGGCAAGTTGCTTGGCGCCTTTCAGAACGATGCCGCCTGTAACCTCCTTAGTGACCTTGAGGGCTGTGGCCATGTCGTCGTCCGGGTTCTCTAGCGCGTATCCACCAACGCCGACCCACGGGTTGTCCGGCGCCACGTTCTCACCCTGAGTCACGCTTGTGCGATCGACTTGCGGGTCACCGATGGCGTGGGTGAGGGAGATATCGTTCTCCGCGCAGAAGCGATGGAAGTTGACGGCGTTACCTGCCAGGCGTGGGGCCAGCTTGTCCAACTCGTCGCGAACGTCGTACCACCCGCAAACCACGGCGGAACAGAAGTCAGGCGTCCTGCCAAGCTGCCCGAAGCTCTCCTGCATCCATATCTCTGAGTTGCGCTTCCGGGCCATGAGCTCTTCGTGGGTGGTGGGCAGGCTGTAGGAATAGCTGATGCGGTTGCCGGTCTCAGGCGACTCAAAGGTCATCGCATCGCGGAGTTTGTCTGTGTGTTGGAGGTCGTAGATGCGGGCCATCTCCTGAACCATGCCGGAGAACGCCGGGTGTGTGGTCACGTCGTGCACGCGCTCACCGTCAAGCCAGACCTCTCGACCGTCCCGGAGGCTTTCGATGTAGCGCTGACCTGTCATGGCGCCTTTTGCGTCTGTGAGATCAAAGGACATGTTGCCTCCGGTTATATGTCGCTGCGGCGAGGAGACTAAAGTGCATAATGCCTCCGGCGGAGACTAAAGGCGTCTATCTACCTACCAACATGGGGGAGTCCAGAGGGGTTCCCCAGAGCCTGTCCTGAGCCTGCCGAAGGAGCAAGGGGTTCCGGGGGGATGTGCCCCCGGTATGTGTTGCCTCTGGCGGAGACTGAAGCGGTCTGGCCCTCAGGTCAATCCCCGGCGTGTGGTTACGCTAGAGTGTGAAGGCCGCGATAGCTCCCTTTGTAGTACATCAGAGGCTCTCCGTCTTCTGCGACGGCTTCAACTACGTTGCCTACGAAGATGACATGGTCGCCACCGTCATGCGTTGTGGCCAAGGTGCAATCGAAGTGGGCCAGTGATCCGCCAATGATCGGTGCACCGGATACCGCTGTAGAGGAGGGAAGTCCTGGGAACTCCCCGTCGCATGGTTCGCGCCCGGAGGATGCGAAGTAGGCTGCGACCTCTTGTTGATCCTGTCGAAGGATGCTTACAGCGAAGCCGTTGGAATCGTTAATCATGTCGTTCAGCAGACCACCACCTCGAAGGGAGACGATGATCTGCATGGGGTCAATTGAAAGGGAGGCAAACGCCGAAACGGTCATACCGTAAACCTGGCCATCCCGATTTGAGGTGACGACTGTTACGCCGGTGCCAAAGCTTCCAGCTGCTGCCTTGAATGCGTTCGGGTCAACGGTAGTCATTGAATATCTCCCTGAAGGATTCATTGTATGCTCTGGCTCAATGGAATAGACAGTAAACCATACGAATGGATGTATGGTTGTTGGGGCTAGAGTGCCACATCCAGGCGAAAATTTCCAGAGCCGAACGGGCATATCAGGTAGGAGGCCAAGAAATAGGGGCCAAGCCTACCTGCAGACTACCACCAAATCTTGCCCTGAACCTGGCTCTTCAACTCTCCGTAATCGGTAGTCCAGAGGTTGGTACTCAAATATTTCCACCCGCCGTCAGCAAGCAGACAGACGATGTTTCCCTTGTCCATCCGATGTGCGATCCGGAGCGCCCCGGCAATGACGGAGCCTGAAGATATTCCGGCGAATATTCCTTCCTTTTCTAGGAGGAACCGCGTGGTGGCAAAAGCTTCCTCGCCTTCAATCATGATCCGTGAATCCAGAAGCTCCGTGTCCAGGATGGGAGGAATGAAACCATCGTCGAGGCTTCGAAGCCCCTGAATGGCATCGTCGGGCGAAGGAACTATTGCGATGACCTGGATGGTGGGGTCGTGTTCCTTCAACCTTCTACCAACACCCATCAGCGTGCCGCCGGTGCCAAGTCCCGCTACAAACGTGTCTATCTGAGGCAATGCTTCAAGGATCTCCACGCCCGTGGTCTCGTAATGGGCAAGGGGATTGGACTCGTTGCCGTATTGATAGGGCATGAAGTAGGTGTCAGGGTCCTTGGCGTATAGCTCCTGCGCTACGGCGATGGCATGGTTGCTGCCACCAGCGCCATCGCTCAACAGAATCTCTGCCCCGTAAGCCTCAAGGAGTTGGGTGCGTTCAGGGCTGACGTTCTCTGGCATCACCACTTTGAGCTTGTAGCCCTTGATCTTGCAGACCATGGCCAGGGAGATGCCGGTGTTGCCGCTGGTGGGTTCAAGGACGGTCTTCCCCGGCGTCAGCGTACCATCAGCTTCAGCACGAGTAATCATGTGTTTGGCAATGCGGTCTTTGACGCTGCCGGTGGGGTTATGCCCTTCCAACTTGGCGTAGATATTCACACCAGGCTTGGGGCTTAGCTTTGGCAGGTACACAAGGGGAGTATCGCCAATGGCACCCAGAATATCGCCTTTGACGGTCCTCGCACGCATAGCGTTAGCTTCCCCTAGCACGTGTTTAGTCTCCTTGCCGAAGTGCGTAAATCTGGAACTGGCCTGAGGGCCAGGGTGCTTTAGTCTCTCCCGGCGAGTGGGCTTTAGTCCCCCGCAGGATGCGACACACCGACGAAATTACCCCAATAACGACGTTGTGGAGTTAGAGGGGAAGCCGCAGAACTGCTCGTAATCGATCAGCTCCGTGACGGTGGGCTCAGCTCCGCACAACGGGCACTTGGGGTTCTGCCGAATCTTCACTGTACGGAAGTCCATGCTCAATGCGTCAATCAGGAGAAGACGTGAGACCAGGGACTCGCCAATGCCGAGCAGCAGCTTCAATGTCTCTGTGGCCTGGATGCTGCCAACCAGTCCGGTCATAGCGCCCAACACCCCGGCTTCAGAGCAGTTGGGTACAGCGCCGGGAGGTGGTGGTGTGGGGAACAAGCAACGATAGCAGCCCTGTCCGGGCAGGTACACGGTTGCTTGACCGTCAAACATCAGGATGCTGCCGTCCACCAGAGGCTTGTTCAGCATGTAGGAGGCATCGTTCACCAGGTAGCGGGTGGGGAAGTTGTCCACACCGTTCACGATGATGTCGTACTGGGAAATGATCTCCATGGCGTTCTCTGACGTCAGGGGCGTCTCATGGATGTTGACGATGGTGTCAGGGTTGTAGGCGTTGATGGTTGTTTTGGCGGACTGGACCTTGGGTCGGCCGATATCGTCATGCTGGTGGAGGATCTGGCGCTGAAGGTTGGAGATGTCCACCACATCGAAATCGACGATGCCGATGGTGCCCACTCCGGCCAGTGCCAGGTATACAGCGCTTGGTGAACCAAGGCCGCCCGCACCTACGATAAGCACCTTGGATTCAAGGAGCTTCCGTTGGCCTTTGCTGCCCACCTGATCCATGATGATGTGCCGGCTGTAGCGTTGCACCTGTTCCGGTGTCAATGCTGCTGATTGTGTCATTGTGATCCCCCTCCTGGAACGGTAGTCTCATTCATTACTTACTACCGCATAATGCATACACGGGTAGCGTTTCCCGAGATGCCCTAGTATAGCATGCAGCTATTTGCCCTTCAACAGCAACGCTAGCTGCGCGCGAGGCTTAAATAAGGGCCTACTCTTTCAAGAAGGCACATTATCCTCTACAATAGGATGGTTGTACCCCAAAATTCGATGCACGATACAGAGGAGTTACGTCCATGACCACCCAAGCAGCCCGGCTAGCTGTCCAGGAACGAACCGTTATGAGAAAGAAGGTCAGCACGCTTCGGCGTCAGGGCATCACGCCCATTCATCTCTACGGCCCCGGGATAGAGTCACAGGTATTCCAGGTGGACACGAAACTCCTGCGTAAGACATTGTCAGTAGTTGGATATAACAGGCCGGTTGAAGTTGCACCGGACGGCTCCAGCGAGACCCATCTTGCTTTTGTGCGAGAGATCCAGTTCCACCCACTGACCATTGAGGTAGTGCACGTGGACTTCCTGCGGGTAGACATGACCAAGAAGACTCGCGTGGACGTACCGATAGAGCTTGTTGGTGAATCTGCGGCGGTACGCGTACACGGCGGTAGCATGATCCAGGCGATGTACACCGTGTCTGTTGAAGCTGTCCCCATGGAAATTCCGGCCATTGTGTCCGTGGATGTTTCCGGGATTGATACCTTTGATAAGAACATCCACGTCAGGGATCTTGAGGTTGGTCAGGGTGTAACCATTGTGACGGACGGGGACCAGATGGTCGCCCATGTGGCGGCACCGGTGAACGCGGCGGCTTTGGATGAGCAAGAAGCAGAGGCTGCTGCACCTGCAGAGGCTGCGGAGCCGGAGCGGATTGACGCTGACGATTCAGCTGACGGTGCTGCTGCTAGCGACAACTAAGTGCCAGAACGTACGACCCGTGGCGCAGGAATTGCCTGCACCATGGGTCGCATCAAGCGGATTGAGAACGGTGGTGGCTGATGAGGGCCGAATCACGTTGCGTTGGGCTCATCCTGCTGCTGACTTTAGCCCTTCTTGCTGCCTGCGATAACGGCGAGACCCCAATCCTACCCCCATCCAACCAGACCTCTGCCGGAGGGGTGATTGCCCAGCCGGTGTCCCAAGCCATCCCCTCCTCTAGTATCCTGACAACACTCCCTTCTGTTGCTGACATCGTTGAGATGATTCGCCCATCCGTCGTCAATATCACCACCCAATACGATGCGGGCAGCTTCCTCTTCCGTAGGAGCGGCGGCACCAGTAACGGCAGTGGCGCCATCATCCACTCTGATGGCTACGTTGTTACCAACTACCATGTCATCAGCAATGCGGATCGTATTCAGATCACCACCGATGACGGTCGGGTCTTCAGGGCAACGGTTGTGGGAAGCGACCCCGCAACTGACCTGGCGGTGCTATAGATTGAAGGCGACGGGCCTTTTCCTGCGCTTCCCTTTGCTCCACCAAATTCCTTCCGCGTTGGGGATTGGGCAATTGCTATAGGAAACGCCCTTGGCCTACCCGGCGGCCCCTCCGTCACTCTAGGCGTAGTCGGTGCCCTGGATAGATCGCTGACGACCAGGGAGCAGACCCTTACTGACCTTATTCAGACGAACGCGGCTATCAATGAGGGGAACAGCGGGGGCCCGTTGGTGGATCTGAACGGGGAGATCATTGGCATCAACACCGCCGTAGTCCGGGGAGTCCAGGGCATTGGGTTTTCCGTGAGCAGCTTTACGGTCATACCCGTGGTGCAGTCAATCCTCAAACATGGCAGGGTCATGTGGCCCTGGCTGGGTGTGGGCGTACAAGACGTTACCGCTGCGGTGGCGTTAGAATTCGATTTGGAAGAGCGCCTCGGTGTTCTCATGCAGCGAATTTGGCCGGACAGCCCGGCGGAGACGGCAGGTATCCAGGAAGGCGATGTGCTCATCAGCATCGCTGCGGGCACTCCAAAGACTCATGCGAGAGCAGTTGGAAGTAGGCCAGGAGATCAATGCCCAGTTCATCAGAGATGGGGACTTGGTGGAGTTCATGATCACGCTAGAGGAAATGCCACGCTAGGTGGTGCGCATTACGGCTCGTAAAGTTGAGCCGTTTGTATCAGTCTTAGATAGGGATGTTGGGGTGTCTTCTACCTTGGCAATCCGTAGGTGGAGACTACACTAGGGTGTTGTGTCTTGTATTGCAAGGCACTGACCTTGTCGTTAGGGGGCTGATGTGGCTACAGTAAAGCGATAAAATTTATTACCTCGCGGGTTGCTGATAGCATTTGCTGTTGGCGCCATAGCATTTGGTCTTATACTGGCCGTGTCTCCCGTTGAGGCCCTCCGTTTGACTCCCACCTGTACCCCAAGCGAGGTAGAGGCGAGTGGAATCGTCAATTGTGTCCTGGACATAGGAATAGCGGATGACGGCCAACTTGTACCTATAATAAACCTTGATATTGTGGTCTCCACAGCGACATCAGCACTGCGCCAACGGCGGCGAGCGCTCCCGCACCTGCCGCGACGGCTACCAGGGCTCCTGCGCCTGCCGCAACAGCGCCGAGTGTGCCTGCACCTGCACCGACGGCTGTGGCCACCATTGAGCCGGCAGACGACGACAACAACAATTGCCTGATCATCGGCATCATCATCGTGGTGGTGTTGATCGGTGTCGGAATAGCGTTCTTCGCCATCCGCTCCAGGCGCTCCGTCTTGATTCAAGATCACGAAATGTGAGGAAGCCCCCTTCTCATAGCGAGAAGGGGGCTTCCTTTTTCTCTCAGGGAAACGAAGAGCGAAGCCCTCATGGGAGATGTTTGACACCTATTTACAGCGAGGGCTACCATTCATTATAGGTGGAAAGCGTGTCCCAGTAGCTCAGTGGATAGAGCGGCTGCCTTCTAAGCAGATGGTCGCGGGTTCGAATCCCGCCTGGGGCACCAGCTACGTCGCTTGTATCTGAGATTTCGCGATGCTCTCCCATCAAATTTGAGCCACTTTGCTTATCACCCATAAGCAAGTGATAAGCACCCAAAGCTGAGACCTGCTTTCCCATCGACTCTGGCAGCGGTCTCTTCCCCGCTCGGACCTGCGACAGGAGTGGTTGGCTCACGCCTAGTACCTTGGCCAGTTGCCTCAGTGATCTAATCTCCACCGTTGTCATTTGCTGCCTCCCTCGCTGCTTTCTCTTGTATTGCCTCAGCTACCCACACCCCTATGGTTTTACCCAGCGCTTTGGCCCCATCACGTGCGACTCCCATAGCTTCAGGAACCATGCGTATCGTGAGTACTGGTTGGTGGCCAGTTGGCGGTCTGCCCATTCGTTTCATGGAGGCAGAATATATAATGTATTACACAATATCAAATGGCTATTTGCCCCAGGCGATTCCGGTTTGAGGTTGCTAATCTGGGGGGCCAGGCGGCTCCAGAGTTTTGAAAACAGGAAAGGTAGGACAGTATTTTATATATATACAATTTGGTATCCTGCCTCCTGTGGTAATATCCCCCCATCGAATTTTGGAGGAGGTGTGGAATGCCACAATGCAGAGTCTGTGGTCAAGACGTTCCCGGCGACCTCGTCGCCCACCTAAAGGAGGCCCACGGCGACGGCCCAAAGAAACCCCTCTTCGAGGGCCTTGTTCAGGCTGTTAAAGGCCTCTTCTCCCGTTCCAAGTCGTAGGACCTTCGCCGCCGCATGAGGAAGAAGGGCTATTTGAGGTTTTCAAGGAACTCAAGGCAGATGGCTACGCCATCATATTCATTACCCACAAACTTCCTGAGGTTATGGCTATAGCGGACAGGATCACCGTTTTGAGGCGTGGAGCGGTAGTAGGTAGGGTCACACCACAGGAAACGAGCCCAACTGAGTTGGTGGTCATGATGATAGGTGACGCCGCACCGCAAGCTGTGCGCATTGAGGCTAAGTCAGAAGAGAGTATCGCGTCTCCAATCGCATTGGAGTTCTACAAGGTCTCAACAGTGGAGGGGAATCAGGGCGTTCGGCTGAAAGAGCTTTCATTCAACGTGAGGGCTGGCGAGATACTCGGTGTGGCCGGGGTCTGGCACTATCTTGATAGTGCGTGTAAGGAAGCCCGATAAGGGGGAGTATGGGTGAATATATAACAAAATATATCCCATTACATAAGTTGCCAATAAAATTATTAGCATTGTTTATGGCTTTCGTAACAACTGTTTGGGGAGCCAACTGGACACTGGCACAATGGGGCATAGTCGGTATCGGATTCGGGTTAACCGCTCCAGCAGGGGTATTTTTCGCAGGGTTGGCTTTTACGCTCCGAGATTTCCTGCACGAGTTGGGGAATAAACGATGGGTAATTGGGGCTATTCTTCTAGGCGCAGGATTATCTTTCTTGTTAGAGGATGCCCAGAAATTCGCTATTGCTAGTGGTATCGCTTTCCTTGCCAGTGAGTTCGCCGATCTATTGATCTACACGCCACTAAGAAAACGGGGTTGGCTCAAGGCGGTTGCTGCAAGCAATGTTGTGGGGTTCACTGCCGATTCAGTGCTGTTCCTTTGGTTGGCGTTTGGGTCATTAGCATTTCTTCAGGGGCAACTGGTTGGCAAGGGTTATATGACAATAGGAGCGGTCGCTTTGCTCTGGTTGGTAAGGCGTAGGTTATGAGGCC
The DNA here is from genome assembly GCA_963582565.1 of Dehalococcoidia bacterium. Lineage (GTDB taxonomy): Bacteria > Chloroflexota > Dehalococcoidia > Lucifugimonadales > UBA1127 > UBA1127. The sequence goes on from CAUZTE010000004.1 coordinate 13,354, forward strand.
AACCTTCTACATAGGCTTACACCTTCCATATCTAGCAAAGACGATATCAAATCTATGTTGAGTATCAATGTTCTATTGAAGAGGAAGTCATGTTTTGAAGTGGGGAATTGGATACTGGATTCCGGGGCTTTCACGCGCATCAGTTCTGGGAAAGGCCACTTGCCGATTGACCAGTATGCTTCAGAGATTAACCGATCGAGTAAGTGCGGAAATTTACAGGCTGCGGTCAGTCAGGATTATATGTGCGAACAATTTATATTGGAAATAACAGGGCTGACTGTAGATGACCATCAACGCCTAACTAGCGAAAGGTATGATGCCCTGATGGCTACAAACCCATCTGTTTATATACTTCCAGTTTTGCAGGGCTTCAAGCCAGAAGAATACCAATCGCATATTCAACAGTACGGTGAACGCCTTGCGCTCCGTGCTTGGGTAGGGGTTGGAAGTGTCTGTTAGCGGAACAAGTCACCTATAGAGGTGCTGAAAGTATTACGCGCAATTAAGGAAGTACGACCAGACCTACAATTGCATGGGTTTGACTATCACACGGAAGGCATCCAGCGAGAGTCGTTCTTCATCAATCAGACTATGTTGGAGAAGATGCGCAAACACGCCATCATCATGCACCCCTTCCCCCGTATCGATGGTATCGCGCCAGAAGTCGACTTGGACTCCAGAGTACATTATTTTCAGCAGATCAACAACGAGTTGTTTATCAGGATGGCGCTTCTGAAGATGATGCTTCTGCCAGAAGGTGATTGACCAACAGTTGGGATTTCCGCTATCCACCTAGGTCCCAATCAGAGAAGAGGATATTGCCTATGGAACCAGAGGTTCGGTTAACCAGGTTAGCTTTAGGGGAGGGGATGAAACATGCTGTCACAAGAGGACAATGAACTTCTTTGCAGGGTAGGTCCTGGAACACCCATGGGGACTCTGCTCCGTAGGTTCTGGACTCCCGCGATGTTGTCAGATGAACTACCAGGCCCCGACTGCGATCCCGTCCGAGTTCGCCTGCTGGGTGAGGACCTGATTGCTTTCCGCGACACCAACGGGAACGTTGGCCTCATCGACAACTACTGCCCCCATCGTCGCGCAAGCTTATTCTTCGGTCGAAACGAAGAATGCGGTCTACGCTGCGTCTATCATGGCTGGAAGTTTGACGTGAACGGCGACTGCGTTGACATGCCTTCCGAGCCTGCTGAGAGCAACTTCAAGGACAAAGTACACATCACTGCATACCCCGTGCTGGATAAGGGCGGCATCATTTGGACCTACATGGGGCCCAAAGAGCTGACGCCAGAGATGCCGGGGTTTGAGTGGACAGACCTGCCCGACAGCCACTGGGTGGTGACGAAGCTGCTGTACGAGTCCAACTTCGTGCAGGCGGTCGAGGGAGAGATCGACACGGTCCACCTTGGGTTCCTGCACAGCAACCTGGATGTCGACGAGAAGGCAAAAACAGCAACCAGCTGGGTAGGGAAGTACGCGTACACCCCGCGCTGGTCCAACTTCCACGTGAAGACTACGGACTACGGCATACAGATTGGCGCGCAGAAACCCGTAGAAGAGGACAGCTACTACTGGCGTATCGCTCAGTGGCTCACCCCCTACTACACCATGATCCCCAGGATGCCCGGCACTGCGGTGCGCGTTGGGATGTGGGTACCCATGGACGATGAGCA
>CAUZTE010000005.1:0-14884 GCA_963582565.1 Dehalococcoidia bacterium
AGCCTCTGAGTCGTAGCGTTCCGTGGCCTCCTCTGTGTATGTTCCGGGGGGAGCCAGGTAACCCAGACGTTTTGGCATGCTAACCCTCCGTACTCAGAACTTCTAGCAGGGCTTCCGCCTGGTCAGCAACAGTGACGGCCACAACCTCGTCATGGGTTTCAATGACCGTGTCTCCGCCAAGGGACTTCAGCGATCCGTCCCTGCTGACGATCGCGACAATGTAGGTATCCGGCGGAAGCTTGATGTCGTCCAGCTTTACACCTACTACTCCGGAATTCATAGGGATTTCGATAGCTACAGCCTCCCGGTTTCCGCGTACCGGCAAAACGTGCGCCGGAGAGTGGGCCGGAAGTTCTTCTTCGATGGCTGCTAGCAGCAGTTGCGTGCTACTGAGGACCACGTCTACGCCAAGGATATCAAACAGGTTCTCGTCTTCCGGGTTGTTGATCAACGTGACGGTCTTTGGGACGTTGAACCGGTGTTTGGCTAGTTGGCATGCTGCTAGATTGTCTTCGTCAGTGCTGGTAGTAGCGATGAGGATGTCTGCTCGCGCAACGCCTGCAGCCGCTTGGATGCTTGGTTCGGAGCCATCGCCTTTGAGAGCGATGTTGCCGAAATGTTCAATCAACTCCGCTACACGCTTGCTGTCCGTATCGATGACGAATACCTCGTGACCTGCATTGAAGAGCGCACGGGTGAGGTGAAAGCCGACCATTCCGCCACCGACTACAACGATATACATAGCAGGTTAGGGGAGTACCGATTCAAGGATGAGTGCTGAAGTGACTTTGGTGGAACTGACCGTAGCCAATCCCAGGCGGTTGTACATCTCCTGACGCTCAGGGTCACCCACGCGACAAACAACCTTGGGGACGTTGAAGATGTGTTTGGCTTTTTGGGCAGCCAGGGCGTTCCGGTTATCGCGGTTGGAGACGGCTACAAACACGTCTGCTTGATTGATGCCAGCTTCAATGAGCTCTTCCTCCAGGATGCCGTCTGAGACGATGGTCGAGCCTTCCTTCTCGCGGAGTTCTTTTGGAAGGGAGAGGAAACTTTCGGCAACGCTGTCTAATACGGTGACGCTGTGTCCCTCTTTCCAGAGGGCCGTTACAATCTGCGTCCCAATTCGCCCACATCCCATCACTACAACGTTCATCGGCGATTTTCCGTACTGGATGCTACAGCCTCTTTGTTTCTGGGAGCGGCTTCTTCCGGCTTGGCTTCCCTGTATATAAGAACAGGGCAAAGAGAATGTTCAATGATGTAGGGGGCAACTCCACCCAGGGTCAGGCTGTCATGGCGACGCTTGTAGGTCAGGCCCAACACCACAGCGTCAACGCCGCGTTCCTGGGCTTCTCGCACAATGGCGGGGCCTGCGTCTCTGGCCTGGAGCATTTCCGTGTCCACTTTGACCTTCTGGGACTTCAGAAACTCCTCGGCGCTTTGCAGGATGTTCTCGCACTTGGATGCTTCTGCCGGGAGTTCGGCATCCACAGGGTATTCACGGGGAACCTCAACCACGTAGAGGAGACAGATTGAGCCGTGTTCATGGCGCACCAAGCTTGAGGCGAACCGAAGTGTGTCCTGGTCTACTCGCTGTCCCTTGATAGGGACCAGCACTCTTTTTATCTGCATTGGGGGAGTTTGCTCTTCATACGTAGTGTTCAACTGACACGCATCAGTCAACAGAACTAGATTATGGGCGTTGCATTACCCGCGTGCAAGAGGAGATAGGGACAATCCCATTGGGAGTTCTACCCATTTCCTCTCATGATTTCCGTCAGTGGCTAAGAGACCCCTTCGGCGTGCAGCTTGTCCAGCATCTCTTCCTTGCTGGCCAGCACTAGGATGTCTTCTTTTTGAATGCGTTCGTCCTCAGAAGGAAGCAGAATCACGTCTCTACCACGGCGTATCGCCAGGACTGCCAGGCCATATTTGTCGCGTGCCCCGGTCAGCCCGGCTTCCTTCAGCGTCCGGTTTGTGGCTTGGGGTGATGCCTTGACCTTGCTGATGCCGAAGTTGGGAGCTATTTCCATGTAGTCCTGCACCTCAGGGTGGAAGAGGCCGCGGGCAACGTGCTCCCCGGTTTCCTGCTCAGGATGGACCACAACGTCTGCACCCACGCGTTCAAGGGTCTGTCCATGGAGTTGGGTCTTGGCTCTGGCCACGATGTGCGGAACGCCCAGACTCTTGAGGAGTACAGTGCTCATGATACTGGCCTCCACGTTGGAGCCGATGGCAACCACGGCCATATCGAAGTTGGGTATGCCCAACTCCCGCAGGACTGCTTCTTCTGTGGCGTTGCCCTGGACGGGGTAGGTTACCTGCCCCATAGCTGCCTGGACTCTGGCCTGGTCAATTTCCAATGCCAGAACGTCGTGGCCCATCTGATACAGGGTATAGGCCACACTCGTGCCGAATCGCCCAAGACCGATGACTACGATTTGTTGGTTTGCCATAATTCTTCCTTATCCTATTCTAACGCGCTCGCTGGGGTATCGGTAGAGCGGTACCCGCCCTTCGTGGTGTACCAGGGCCAGGCCCAATGCCAGCGGCCCGATGCGTCCGACAACCATGGTCACGATGATGAGCAGCCTGCCTATCGTACTCAGGTCAGATGTTATCCCTGTACTCAGACCTACGGTTCCCACGGCGGAGACGGCTTCAAAAAGAAGGTTGAGGAAGTTGGTCTGACCACCCTCGGTACCTGTCAGGACGAAGGCCACGATGAACACGAACAGCAGCCCTAGAGCTACGACAGTCATGGCCCTGTGAACCTGGTTCGGCGGGATCTCTCGACCGAACGCATTGACCTGCTCTCGCCCTCGCATGGACGAGAATACGGTGGCCACTATTACCCCTAACGTGTTTAGCCGGATACCCCCTCCGGCGGATGCCGATGCTGTGCCGATGAACATGAGACCGATGATGAAGAACAGCGTGGCAGGGCCAAGAAGCCCGGTTCCCATGGTGCTGAACCCTGCGGCGCGGGCAGTGATCGACTCAAACGTTGCGTGGACGATCTTCTGGCCGAACGACATCGGCCCAAGGGTATCGGCGTTGTCGTATTCCAGCGTGAACACGATTATCGCGCCGATGACCCAGAGCAGGACGCTCGCTGCGACGATGATCTTGGTGTCCAGACTGAACCGCGAGAACCGCTTCACCCTCACAAGCTCCGCCATCACGGCAAAGCTCAACCCACCCAGCATGATGAGCACCGCCATGACGCCCAGGGTGAACAGGTCTTGCTGGAACGCGCTCAAGCTATCGGAGTTGGGAATCGTCGTGAACCCGGCATTGTTGAACCCGCTGACCGCCTGGAAGAGGCCGTGCCAGATAGCCTTTGGCCAACCCCAATCGAAGGTGTTCTGGAACTTGATCGCGAGAAGCACCCCGCCGATAAGCTGCAATAATAGAGCTGTGACCATCAGGTTGCGTATCGTCCGTAGTATGCCGCCGATGCGTGTCGTGCCAAGGCTCTCACGAAATGCCATGCGTTGCGTCAGGGTGATGCGTTGCCCCAGGAGGATGTAGATGAACCCTGCCATCGTCATCCAACCCAGGCCACCCACCAGAATCAACACCCATATGATGGCCTGACCCGTCGTGCTCCAGTACACCGGGGTGTCCACGACGATGAGCCCAGTGACGGTTGCTGCGGAAGTAGCGGTGAAGAAGGAGACCATGAACGGGGTCCATTCACCGGTGGTATTTGCGAAAGGAAAGAGCAGCAGTGCGGTACCAATGGCAATGAGGATCGCGAGGCCAATAAGCAGGGTAAAGGGGGAGTTCAGAAGATGGGGCCGTGATGCTCTCAGCGGGACGCTGAGGGTTGTAGGTCGAATCTCCTCCGGGCGGGGGCGTCGGACTACCTGATCGCCAGGCTTTGGTTGCCAGCCGCGTTGCACGCATCGCTCCTGGTCTGGTTCTTGGTTCAATTGCTGACCCAGCAAGGGAATTGTGAACTCATGTCACGCTCCTTGCAAGCCCTGGATATAAATATTCTGTCTTGACAATAATCTTGACCCTCTCTACGATGGCACCTTATAAGTCAAAATTAAATACTTTTCATGGTAATCAGGAATAATATGTTTATTAGAGACCTCCTCGCCCAGGGAACCCGTTCGTTTTCCTTCGAATTCTTTCCCCCAAAGACAGATGAAGCCTTCGATACCCTTATGGGGACGATAGCTGAGTTGCAGGAATTGAAGCCCACCTTCGTTTCAGTGACCTACGGCGCAGGTGGCAGCACACTTCGCAGGACCATTGACGTCGTCGCCAAGGCGAAAACCGAGCTTGGTCAGGAGAGCATGGCCCACCTGACGTGTGTTGGTTCTACCGAGGAGGAGCTGCGGGCCGTCCTGGACGAGCTCAAGGCTCGGGGTATCCAAAACGTACTCCCTTTGCGTGGCGACCCGCCGGCAGGCACCGACACGTTTGAGAAGACACCCGGCGGGTTTGGGAACGCTGGCGAACTCGTTGCCTTCATTCGAGAGAACTACGACTTCTGCCTTGGTGTGGCAGGCTACCCAGAAGGACATCAGGAAGCGGAAGATTTTGATACTGACCTGGCTTTCTTGAAGCGAAAAGTGGATGCCGGATCAGACTTTGTCATTACGCAGATGTTCTTCGACAACCGTTTCTACTTCGACTTCGTTGAGAAGGCGAGGGCGATCGGAATCGATGTCCCCATCATCCCAGGAATCATGCCGATCCTGAACGTTGACCAGATCAAACGGTTCACCAGGATGTGCGGTGCCAGCATCCCTGAAGAGTTGCTGGAGCGACTTGAGGCCATAAAGGAAGATGCAGACGCCATGCGAGAATGTGGCGTTGAACACGCTGCTCAGATGTGCAGGGAACTATTGGAGGGTGGCGCGCCGGGCATTCATTTCTACACCCTGAACCGTTCAACCTCTACCCGGAGCATCTTTGAGAACCTCAAGGCTGTGGGCGCACTGGCCTAATCCGCTCCTACTGACCCTCGCCAATGGATAGGCGTATCCCTTCATTTACGATACCCTTTATTCGTGCCGTATCGGCATGGATACCAACAAAGGGGAATCCTGTGGTTCAACCTACAACCAAGCTCCTTTTAGCTACGGGCAACCCCGGCAAAGCCCGTGAACTCGCAGACCTGCTTAAGAGTGTGTCCTTTGAGATAATCTCGCTTCGTGACCTGGACCTGCCCACAGAGATCGATGAGCCCGCCGACTCGTTCGAGGGCAACGCCATCATCAAGGCAGAGGCCTACGCCAAAATGAGCGGGCTGCTGACCCTCGCCGACGACTCCGGTCTGGAGATCGATGCACTCAACGGTGACCCTGGCGTCCACTCCAAGCGGTTTGCTGGCGAAGACGCAACGGATGAGGATCGCGTACAGATCGTGTTGCAGAAGCTGAAAGATGTGCCCTGGGAGCAGCGGACAGCCAGGTATCGATGTGTGTTGGCTATAGCTGGGCCGGGCCTCGATACGGTCACGTGCGAGGGCATCTGTTCTGGTATCATTGGTCATGAGCTACGGGGTACCGACGGCTTCGGCTATGACCCGGTCTTCTACCTGCCGGAGTTTGATAAAACCGTAGCGGAGTTGTCACTGGACCAGAAGAACCGGATCAGCCATCGCGGCAGAGCGGCTGTACAGGCCGTAGAATTGCTCAAGGGGCTATCCTAGCGTCACATCAAGGGGAACCCATGCCAGTAGACCAGCTAAATAGGCAGCTGAAAGACCTGAGGATATCGGTCACAGACCGGTGTAACTTCAGGTGCCCCTACTGCATGCCCGCGGAGTTGTACGGGGAGAGCTATAAGTTCCTGCCCAAGTCCCAGGTCATGACCTTTGAAGAGACCACCCGGCTTACCGGCATATTTGTTGGGCTTGGCGTCACCAAACTCCGTCTCACCGGTGGCGAGCCCCTGGTGCGGACTGACCTGGAGAAGCTGGTGGGAATGCTTTCCAGTATCGATGGCGTGCAGGATATCGCCATGACTACCAACGGCTACCTCCTTGCACAACATGCTCAAGCCTTGAAAGACGCTGGCCTCCATCGGGTCACCGTCAGCCTCGACAGTCTCGACGACGAGGTGTTTCGCAAGCTCAACGGTCGGGATTTCGGCGTGGCCAAGGTGCTGGAAGGGATCCAGAGTGCATCGGACGTGGGCCTCACACCAATCAAGATCAACTCCGTTGTCATGAAAGGCGTGAACGATACGACCGTGGCCGACTTGGCGCGGTGGTGCAAGGAAAACGGCTACATCGCACGCTTCATTGAATACATGGACGTAGGGAACCTGAACGATTGGAAGTCGGATCAGGTCGTCTCGGCCACAGAGATACTTGAACGCATCGATGCGGAGCTGCCCCTTGAGGCAGCTCCGCCCAACTACCCCGGCGAAGTCGCCAAGCGGTGGAGGTACAAAGACGGCAGCGGAGAGGTCGGCGTCATCGCATCAGTGTCAACCCCCTTTTGCGGTGACTGCACTCGGGCACGTCTTTCCACCGATGGCCATCTGTTTACCTGCCTCTTTGGCAGTGTGGGGTTAGACCTGCTCGGCCCAATGCGCAATGGTGCTAATGACGCCGAGGTTGCAGATTTGATCAATGGAACCTGGTCAGCACGTACCGACAGGTACTCCGAGTTGCGGGCCTCGATGCAACAGCCTTTATCTGTTGAGGCGAAGGCCAAGCCCCAGCCCAAGATAGAGATGTTCAAGATTGGTGGTTGAGGAGCTAGCGGAGCTACACCTTCAGAACGGAGGGTGAATCATGACAGAACTGTTTACAGCAGGGTCGTACAACCGTGACAAGCACTTGGGCGGATGGTCCGTGCTTCTTATCGACAACGATTCGCGCACATTGCTTTCCGGCGTGGAGGCGAACGCCGCTGCCGACCGGATGGAGATTACCGCTGCAGTGTCCGGTATTGAGACACTACCCCCCGGCAGCCACATCACTATCACCAGCGATAACCAGTACCTTGTGTACACCATGACCCAGGGATGGCGCAGGTGGCAGGACTTTGAACAATGGGATCGCCTGGACGACCTGTGCCGTGAGCGCGTTGTCGAGTGGGTATGGCGAAGTGAACCACCGGCGCCCCCTGAAAACGAGTTTGTTTGGGCTCAGGCTGAGTGGGAGTCCGGAGGACGCGCAGCGGCGCCTATGGCCGCCGAGTTCTTTGGCAAGAAGACTACCGTTTCGGTTGTTATGGCCGAAGTACCGCTGGAAGAGGAGCCTGTTTTGATCGCTGATGAACCCGCTACCCCTGATGATGTTGAAGACGAGCAGGAAGAACCGGAGACTGAAGCCGAGTCCCCCGAGTCCCCCGAGTCCCCTGAGCCTGCAGCTGAGCTGACGCACCTGGACGCCGATGGTCACGCCCGCATGGTGGATGTTGGCGAAAAGGCCATCACTGAGCGGGAGGCGGTAGCCAAAGGCAGTGTGGTCATGCGACCGGAGACGTTGGCGCTTATAGCTGCCGGGGAACTGGAAAAGGGCGATGCCCTGGCCACGGCGCGGATTGCGGGGATCATGGCCGCCAAGCAGACCCCGTCACTCATTCCGTTGTGCCACCCCATCCTGCTAAGCCACGTGGCTGTGGAACTGGAACTTGATCAGGCGAAATCCACGGTCAACATCACGGCCACAGTCCGAACGGCTGGTCAGACGGGTGTGGAGATGGAAGCGATGACTGCGGTGAGCGTGGCTGCGCTGACGATCTACGATATGTGCAAAGCCGTGGACAGGGCCATTCGTATCGATGCTGTCCGGCTGGTACGGAAGACCGGCGGCAAAAGCGGAGACATCATCCTGGAGTGATCATCCCTGGTAGCTGGTAAGTAACCGTCGTATCTCATCCACGTGCACGGCATAGAAGATACCCACTACCCGCCGCCCGGTCTCCGTACGCTCCAAGACGCTCTGGTTCATGCCAACCACCATACCGTTCACATCCAGAACCGGGCCACCGCTGTCGCCTGGGTCCATGGCAGCGTCCACCTGAAGCCTCCGCCCACCTTGACTCCCGAAATCTACAATTTGCGAGAACACACCGTTCTTTGCTGCGGCTCCTCCAACTGAACCATTTGAGGCTACGCCACGGCCCCCTCCGAATCCAAGCACCATGACAGGCTCACCAATGGACTCGGTGGTAATGGCCCGCATTGGTAGGACATCCAACGAAACGATGTTGGTGTTGAAGGCAACGAGAGCAACATCCCGCACCGAATCAGTAGCAACAACTGTACCGGAGAACGCTGGCAGGAATGCGTGGCGTATCGTAACGACGTTCTCATTTCCTACTACGTGATAATTGGTTGCAATCAACCCTTCTGCAATGACCCATCCGGTGCCAGTCCCGCTACCGGTCTCAATGTATACAACTGAGCCCGCCACTTGCTGATACACATCTGAAAAGGAAGGAGTGAGCGGCACTGGCGTAGGAGTAGGCTGAGGTGTCGCCGTTGGTTGAGGCGTTGGGGTGGATGCCGGAGTCGGCACTGGCGTAGGAGTAGGCTGAGGTGTCGCCGTTGGTTGAGGCGTTGGGGTGGATGCCGGAGTCGGCACGGGCGTCGCCGTCGGCTGAGGTGTCGGAACGGGCAGCGGCGTGGGGAACGTGACCGGTGTTGGTGTCGATGGGATGGTCACCGGCGTGGCTGTCGGCTGTGGGGTCGATGTCGCAATGCCGGCGATAGCCGTTGCGATCTTGGCCTCAGTGGTCGCCTCGATTTCCTCAATGGATGGGCCGCAAGCCACAAGCGCAATCAACAGCACAGATGCGATTGCAAGCATCACGCGCGTCGACATGCGGCGCGTCACGCGGTATCTCCTGTGAGTGCGAGGGCGCGTTCAACCTCGTCGTTCAGGCATATAGGCGAAGTGGGCGTGCCATTGCTATCCACAACCTTGCGGTCTGCCACCCGTAGCTTGCCCGATGCAAATGCCTTCAGGGTTTCCAGCAACAACGGCCGTTCACGACGCAGCCCTTCAGCCCGGATGTGTTGTAGCAGCGGAAGTTCCTCTCCATGCTGCTCCTTGAGGGCGTTCACGTCCTGCCCTGCTACTTCTGTCCATAGCCCATCGTAGCCCTGCCCATGGATGGGGAAGCTGACGTAAGACGCCGGTGGCCCGCGGTCCAGGTCTTCCGTGGCGATGTGGATCATCGTTCCGGACTGAGATGCCTCTTTTTCAATCAACTCCCAGATGACCTGCTGCCATGTACCTATGGGGCCGTCAGGGGTTGCCGGGTGAAGGTTGAGGGAGACATGCTGTCGGGACATTTCCGGGCTGAAGATAAGCCCGTAGCCAGCCAGTACGTTCAGGTCGGCCGCCTGCTCTGCAAGTAAGACCATCACCTCGCGGTCATAGGCTTCACGAACACTGGCGAAGTTGGGTGCGCCCTGCTCCTTGCGGAACCGCTGGGATGAATGGGTGATAAGAGAAATGCCGTAGCTCTGTACCAGGGTCATGTACTCATCGCTCCCGGCGTGCTCACCGGGTTCCCTGTTACAGAACACAAAGGCAATCTCTGCGTCCAATTCACCGCGCTGGATTGCGTCTGCAACAACGGAGAGGAGGCCGCGAGAGCCGCCGCCGCGCCCGGTGCTGAACCAGCCAAGTCGAAGCATGGATGTCCTTTACGTAGGTGTTGAACGCTGTTGTAGTGTGGCAGGTTCGTCCCTTGAATGAAAGGGAACCTGCTATTATTGGCCAACAAATCGACCTGGAAACGGAGAAGACATGGCGCAGGACAAGAGATCGGCAGAAGTGGTAATTGTTGGCGGAGGGATAGCTGGCTGCGCAGTGGCCTACTACCTGACCACCCTTGGCGTTAAACCCATCGTGGTTGAGCGAGAGGGCGTGGCAAGCGCAGCGTCCGGGTTCGCTCAGGGTGGCTTGTACGTGATGTCCGGCGCAGGGCTGGACGGACCGCTGTTCCCCTTCGCCACCGAGAGCCTTCGATTGCACCACGAGTTGTACCCCCTGCTGAAAGAGGAGACGGGGTTGGACCCCCTCCTCGGCTCCAAGTCCGTATTGGCTGCGGCGTTCGACGATGTTGATATCGGGGCGTTACATGCACGTCATACCTGGCAGACTGAGCGCGGCTTTACAGCCCATTGGTTGGATGAGAAGGCTGTCCGGGAGTTGGAGCCGGGTATCGGGCCTGAGGTAATCGGGGCACTGGTTACTGAGGACACGTGGGTTCTGGAAAGCGATGTCTTGACCAAGGCGTTCATGCAGGCTGCTGAGAAGCATGGGGCGGAGTTCCGTATCGGCGATGTGGAAGGCTTGGATTGGGATGGCGACCGCGTAACCGGCGTGCGATTGTCCGACAGCGCGATTTCTTGCCCAAGCGTCGTTCTCGCTCTCGGCCCGTGGTCGGCACACCTGAAAGAGTGGATTGGCGTTGACGTGCCGGTTCAGCCCATCAAGGGCGAGATACTGCGACTGCGGTCAAAGACCCCACCGGTGACGCCTCACCTGGCATGGCACGATAGCTACATGGTCAAGAAGCCCGACGGCCTGCTGTGGACCGGCACCACCGAGGACGAAGCCGGGTTCGATAGGGAACCTACAGAGTCAGGAGCGCAGCGAATCATGGAGGGTGCTGCGCGCATCTTCCCCGCCATCGCGGACGCGGTGATCGAAGTCCACACCGCTTGCCTGCGCCCCGTCACGCCCGATAACGCGCCCATCGTCGGTGCGGTACCTGGAAAGCAAGGCGTGTACATCGCCACTGGCGGGGGCCGGAAGGGCATCCTGTCGGGGCCAGCCATCGGTAAATCGGTAGCGGACATCGTCGTTCATGGTGTGACCGACCTCCCTGCAGCGCCCCTTGGCCTTGATCGGTTCATGTAGACCCTTGGGTCATTTGTTGCCTGACAAAGACACAGGCCCAACAACGTATGCTTGGGTCCAGGGCACGCCCTGGCTGGCGGGTATTGGCGAGGGGGTTCCGCTCGGGTAGACTGAGGAGTGCGGGTGTCTATAGTCCCATCTAGGAGTAATCATGCGAATCCTGTTGATAAACGGCCCCAACTTGAACGCCCTTGGCAGGCGCGACCCCACCCTATACGGCAGCAAGACGCTGGCGGAGATAGAATCTGAGGTCGTCGCTGGTGGCAAGGAACTGAATACTGAAGTCTTGTGCTTCCAGTCCAACAGCGAAGGCGCCATCGTCGATTACATCCAGGAACAGACGGCAGATGCCCACGGCATCATCATCAACGGGGGCGCACTGAGCCACTACGGCCTCTCGTTGCGAGACGCACTGGCCGACACAGGATTGCCCATAGTTGAAGTGCATCTTTCAAACATTCACGCCAGGGAGTCCTGGCGACAGCATTCCGTTACAGGCGCAGTTGCCAAAGGTGTCATCGCAGGCCTTGGATGGCAGGGGTATCTGTACGCCTTGGATCACCTGGTAGATGAGATTATGCAGGGGGATGGCAAATGAACAATCGTATTGAGCGGTTGCGGGTAAAGCTGACCGAGAACGACTTGGATGCCTTTTTCGTGTCCTCACCGGAGAATAGAAGGTATCTCTCCGGGTTTTCCGGCTCAGCGGGGTTTCTGATCATCACCAAAGACGCTGCGGTGTTGGCTACCGACTTCCGATACACGGAGCAGGCAGGTCAGCAGTCACCCGATTACCGAGTGGATCGTATCAGCGGAGGCATGACGTGGTTGCCTGCACTGCTTGTGGAACTTGGCGTGAAACGCGTGGGGTTTGAGAGCGGAGACCTGACGGTTGCCGCCCATCAGACCATCATCAACGTCCTGAAAGAGGATGCGGCGGCCAAGGAAGTCAGCTTGATTAGCACGTCGCAGTTCATTGAGCCTCTTCGGATGGTGAAAGAACCCGAGGAGCTGGCGCTGATTACCCGTGCCATGGAGATATCTGATCATGCCTTCCAGGTTGTTACACCATTGATCGAGGTTGGAGATACGGAGAAGTCCGTGGCCTGGAAGATGGAAATAGTAATGCGAGAGGCAGGCGCCGAGGCGTTGGCCTTCGAGACCATCGTCGCATCTGGCCCAAACTCGGCCAAACCCCACCACCACCCTTCGGATCGGAAGATTAAGAGCGGTGAACCGATAGTCATCGACTTCGGTGCACGGTACGAGGGCTACAACAGCGATATGACGCGCACCATCTGCCTTGGTGAGCCTGACGAGACGTTCCGCATCGTGTATGACACGGTGCTGGCGGCTCAGATGACCGCTTCCAAGACGGTGCTGCCTACGATGACATCGGGTGAGGCCGACGGCATCGCCAGGGACATCATTGAGCAGGCAGGCTACGGAGAGCAGTTCGGGCACAGCCTGGGACACGGCATCGGACTTGCAGTGCATGAATACCCGCGCGTAGGCCCCAGGTCTGATGATTCCCTTGTAGACGGCACGGTGTTCACTATTGAACCGGGCATCTATATCCCCGGCTGGGGCGGCGTTCGGATAGAGGACACGGTCATTATGGAGGGCGGCTCCGTGCGGTCATTGACCACATCACACAAAAATGAGAACCCCCGCAAGGGCTAAGCCCCTGACCCATGTGACTGGGCGGCTACCAAAGTAAGGCCTGTAACGTTGGAGCATAAAGGTGTACCGTTCGTGATGAGTTAGTCGAACCACAGGTGGGACAGAGCAGGAGAGAGATATGGCAGAGACAATCAACTACAACGAAGTTCGCAAAGGGCTCAACGTGGAACTCGATGGCGATGCCTATCAGATCATTGAGTTCAAACACGTCTACATGCAGCAGCGCGCCCCTACGTTGACCCTGAAGGTGCGCCAACTCCGCACAGGGAAGATGTTTGAGCGCAACATGCCGGGTAGCCAGCGACTCACTGTGGCGGACGTAGAGCAGAATGAGGCCCAGTACCTCTTCAACGACGGTCAGGACTATATCTTCATGGACAATGAGACCTTTGAGCAGTTCCCGCTGACGAATGCCCAATTGGGAGATCAGTCAAAGTACCTCAAAGAGGGCGAGAACATCACGGTTGTCTCCTATAAGGGCGAGGCTGTGAGCGTTGAGCTTGCTATGACTGTGGAGCTTGAAATCACGGAGACGGCTCCTGCCTTCAAGGGTGACACTGCTCAGGCAGGTCGCAAGCCAGCAACACTGTCCACCGGCGCACAGGTCAAAGTGCCTATGCACATCATCACCGGCCAGACAATCAAAGTGGATACCCGCACCGGGGAGTACCTGTCACTGGTCTCCTAGGCAGGGCTTGCCCTGCACCCATGCTGGGGTAGTCGCGTTCTTGTGTGTCCTGGGTTGGTTCAAACGTGTCGCTTTCCTCGCCAATCAATCCCGTAAAGAGAGAAAATGCCCGTCTACACCGTCTCTCAAGTCACTCGATACATCAGGGAGTCCCTGGAACGGGACACCTTGTTGGCAGACCTTTGGGTTAGCGGTGAGGCCTCCAACGTTGCCCGCTCAGCAGCTGGGCACACCTACTTCTCCCTCAAAGAAGAGAACACTCTCCTCCGTTGTGTCATGTTCAAAGGTGGCAGCGGCGGTGAGCACATCACTGACGGGTCGGCCATCTCCTTGCATGGTCGAGTGTCCGTGTACGAAGTCCGCGGCGACCTCCAGTGCATCGCAGACATCGCCCGCCCCGAGGGCCTTGGTGAGCGCTTCCTTGAGCTTGAGAAGCTGAAGGTTCAGCTTGAGGCTGAGGGTCTCTTCGAGCCAAGTCGGAAACGCCCCATCCCGTCCTTCCCCAAGCGTGTCGGCGTCATAACATCCCCCACGGGTGCTGTGTGGCATGACATCCAGAACGTGGTTGGTCGTCGATACCCGCTGGTAGAGCTTGTCCTGGCGGCGTGTCAGGTGCAGGGCGATAACGCTGCACCCACCATCATCGAGGCCTTCGACGCCATGAACGCGGAGCCGGACATCGATGTCGTCATCCTGGCGCGAGGCGGCGGCTCCGCGGAAGAGTTGTGGGCTTTCAACGAAGAGGCTGTAGCGCGGGCAGTCTACGGCAGCAAACCACCGATCATCAGCGCGGTAGGCCATGAGACCAACACATCGGTAGCCGATATGGTGGCAGACCTGCGCGCACCAACCCCTTCCGCGGCGGCAGAGATGGCAGTACCGGACTCGCGAGAGCTGAACGACCGAGTTCTGTCCAATGCCCGGAAGTTGTACCAAGGGGTCATGCAGGACCTGGCCAACAGAACCAGCGGGGTTCAGTGGAACCTGTCACGCATGGAGATGCGCAAGCCGGACACTACAACGCGTCGACAGCAGGTGGACGATCTTTTGCAGGGCCTGGCGCTCCGGTTGGGAAACGCCGTAGCTCTGCACAAACAGAAGCTGGTTGGTCTGGACCAACGGCTGGGCGCTCTGGACCCTGCCAGTGTCCTCCGACGAGGGTATGCTGCGGTGAGCAGAGCGGATACAGGCGACATCGTGTCTGACGCATCGCAAGTAGGTTCTGGCGATGCCATCAGGATTCGAGTGCACCAGGGCGAATTCGGCGCAAAGGTAGACGGCGATGGCAAGGCGTCGTAAACCCCAATACAAAAGACCCGTTTCCAAGGCGATAGATGCAATCATTGGCTTCCTAGTCAAGTGGATGATTACATCTATGATTATCGGCGTTGGACTGGTTGTGGCGTCAGAGTTCTATGGGCCTGCCCTGGGCAAATGGTCTGTTGTCATCGGTGTCCCATACGCACTGATTATCCCAATGTATTTCATGAA
This sequence comes from Dehalococcoidia bacterium, assembly GCA_963582565.1. Taxonomy (GTDB): domain Bacteria; phylum Chloroflexota; class Dehalococcoidia; order Lucifugimonadales; family UBA1127; genus UBA1127. The sequence continues at coordinate 14,724 of CAUZTE010000005.1, forward strand.
GCTGACACTGTTTTTCTACGAGAAAGTGACGGGTAGTTTCCTCAAGCATTAATGGGCGTTTCTACTATGGACAAGAGTGTGTGAAAGCCGTAACATACTTTCTATAACCACTGAACGAATCACAAGGAGACTTGGCATGTTTGGACGCACCCCGATTGCTC
>CAUZTE010000006.1:0-13938 GCA_963582565.1 Dehalococcoidia bacterium
CTTGGATGAATATATATATGACAATCAGGGCGATTGAACATACTCATCGTAGGGAACCGGGCCACGGCGGCCTCACGTTCCTGACGCTGATAGCGGTTCTTGCGATATCCATAACGGCGTTGTATATGGCAGTCTCCAACGGGAACGATGCCAGTGACGCAGAATTGGCATCCAATGCCCTTACCCTCAAGATGGCGGAAACCCAAGTTGATATGGACGCCATCTTGCGGAGCCTGCAAGAGCTTGGATCTGAGATGGATCGACTCCAGGGTGGGCATCGCCCAGTCCATGACAAGTCCTGAGGCACTCACCATACAGTCAAGCATTCTGGGTACCCTTGCATCTACAGAAGCAGCTATCGCTTCCATTCAGGTAGATTTGACGTTGATTAAGGCAGAAGTCGGTAGTGTAACCACCTCATCAAACTCATCCACGCGTGACATCCAGGTGGAACAGGCCAAAGTCGCGGACCTTGAGCGGTCCCTCGCTAGCCTGCAAAGCGCATTCGATAGCACTTCCGCTGCCAATGCAAAAGGAGTGGCCAACAACCAGGCAGCGATTCTCGCACTGGAGAGTGCGCTTGATATGACCGTAGCGGAGACGACCGCGAAGCTTGCGTACGCAACAGTGGGCAACGTCTTCATTGCCTGGTGGAATCATGGAACTGAGGGCCAAGGAACGGTCGCACAAGAAGTTGATATGGCAGTGGCCGCCACCGGCGACGCTGAACTAAAGACGGCCTGGGAATCCTTAAGAGACGCTCAAACCGCCTTCGATGAGATTCCCATTCCGGTTACCCTGCTGGATAAGGACCGTAAGGCGGACGCATTCTTGGAGCTGCTCGCCACGAAGCTGGTATCTATCAACGCACCTTAGGTCTACTCACGACCTAGTCATCGCCCGCACTACGTCCCTGCAACCTTCGCAACCCCAACCAGCTGCCACCTGCCAGCAACAACGCCATCGCCACCGTGGCAAACGCTACAAGCAACGTTGCTTCAAACCAGAACTGCTCAGGGAACATGACCACCAGGAAGTCGCGGCGGGGATCAAGCAACCAAAAATCGTTTCTGAACAGTATCTCGTGGAACAGGGTGAAGAAGAAATCAAACGCGATCCCTACAATAATGCCTTCTGCAGCCAGTGACACTATGGTGTACAGTCCCCCCCTGCAGATACGACGAAGCGCAGGCTCCAGGAACCGCCTCCCACCCCGCATAAAACCCCACACCAGGTAGCCCACAAGCACCGCTCCCGCAATGTACGTCAGGATGTACATCCACAGAACCCGGGCCTTCACGTCCTTCATGTGAATGATCTCTCGCGTATTGAAGAGGTCCCGGTCATAGAGTTGTATGTTCATGAACTCATCATCGTTGCCGAAGTAGTCGATGAGCTCGTCGGCGATGCGGTTAAGCTCCGCATCCGGCACACCAGTCCGTTGCTCGATGTTGTTTCTATCGAAGCCGATCGAGTACACCCACGATGAGTTGAACGCAACCCGGACATTGAGTGTCAGGATGAAGATCGGCATAGCGATGAGGAAGGCTATACCCGCCCATCGAAACAACGTCGGTGATACCTGTTCCCACTTACTTCTAACCCCTGAGATCGCTTCCGTCATTGCATCCCTATTCGCTTAACTTCTCTCCAAGTATAATTGCCCCATCTCTCAAAAAGGAACATTGCTATGGATACACAACCCCAGCACCCGGATTCATACCAGGGCCTTCGGGATATCATTACGCGGCTGAGGGCGCCTGACGGCTGTCCGTGGGATCAGGAACAGACCCACACCACGTTACGCCGCAACCTGCTTGAAGAGTGCTACGAAGCCCTTGAAGCGCTGGATGCAGGCGACCCGGAGTCCCTGTCAGAGGAGCTTGGCGATGTGTTGATGCAGATCGTGTTCCACTGCCAGATCGCTGAGGAGAACGGGGATTTCACGGCCACCGACATGTTCAAGCACATCAATGAGAAGCTGGTACGGCGTCACCCCCACGTCTTTGGCGATGTGGTGGTCAAGGACGCCCGGGAGGTTGAGGCCAACTGGGAGGAGACCAAGAAGAAGGAGCGGGGAGAAAAGGTCTCCGTGTTGGACGGCGTAGCCAAAGCGATGCCCGCTCTAGGGTATAGCCAGTCCATCACGTTCAGGGCGTCACAGGCGGGCTTTGAGTGGGACGACATCTCCGGCGTTCTGGATAAGGTCCGTGAGGAGATCGGGGAACTGGAAGAGGCACAGACTAAGGCCGAAAAGGAGCACGAGTTCGGCGATATCCTCCTGTCCCTGGTGAACGTGGCTCGATGGCTGGATATAGACGCTGAGAGCGCTCTTCGTGGGGCCAACGACCGTTTCTACGGTAGGTTCACCCACATTGAGGCAGGCGCTCGTTCCCAGGGCCGTAGCGTGAAGGACATGTCTATGGACGAGAAGGATGCGTTGTGGGAAGAGGCCAAGCGCGCTGAGAAGCACTAAAGACCAGCAACCGTACTCGCGTCCTGGCCTTGCGGTAACCGCCAGCTACCAGTAGAGTCTCAAGGGTCACATTCACCAAATCCCAGGAGGCCGTTTTGCCCACCTACCCGGAGTTTCGCGTTATTGGTGTCACAGGTATGCCTGAAGTCAAAGAGGGCGACGACCTTGCGGACCTCATACTGAAGGCTGCCGAGACCCAGGGTACGCCTATAGAGGACAGGGATATCGTCGTCGTCACTCAAAAGATCGTGTCCAAGACAGAAGGCGCTCTGGTAGACCTGAAGACCGTAGAACCCTCTGAGTTGGCGAAGACCATGGCCGCCGATTGGGACAAAGACGCTCGACACGTAGAGGTGGTTCTGCGGGAGAGTCGACGCATCGTACGCATGGATCACGGCGTCCTCATCACAGAGACCAGGCACGGCTTCATCTGCGCCAACTCCGGCGTAGATGCGTCAAACGTGCCCGGAGAAGACATGCTTTGTCTCCTGCCCAAGGACCCAGACGCTTCCGCCGAGGGGATTCGAGAGGCAATCAAGCAGCGTACCGGACACAACGTGGCTGTCATCATCTCAGACACTTTTGGCAGACCCTGGCGAGACGGGACAACAGACATCGCCATCGGCACGGCAGGAATGGATCCGCTGAAGGACTACAGGGGTGAGGCTGACCAGTTTGGACGCACGCTCAGGGTATCCGTAGCCGCAATTGCCGACGAGTTAACGGGAGCTGCGGAGTTGGTCACGGGGAAAAACCAGGAGATTCCGGTGACGTTGGTGAGAGGGTTCCAGTTTGAGGAATCGTCCGGGGGTTCTGAGACGCTGATCCGGGATGCGTCTATGGACATGTTCCGTTAGGTAACATCCGCGATTGCAGCCTGAACCAGTTCCTCCGGCACATCGTTGCGGGTGACCGCGTGGCCTATTCCCTCAAGCAACACCCACCGTATGTTCCCAGCCGTCGTCTTCTTGTCGACACTCATTGCACGTCGGACAGCCTCACGGTCGGCACCGGGCATCCTTGTCGGCAGGCCATAAAGCTTCAACGCCTTGTCCTGACGCTCCACCACATCGTCGCCGATGAGCCCCATGCCCCTACTGATGCGAACCGCGGCCGTCATGCCGATGGCCACAGCCTCCCCGTGAAGCAGCGTGCCGTACTCCGTGGCGGTCTCTAGTCCGTGGCCAATGGTGTGGCCGTAGTTCAGCAGGATACGCAGCCCAAGGGTCTCGCGCTCGTCCCTGGTTACAACGTCAGCCTTGACCGCCATGCTCCGTCTGACCACTTCCGACGTCAGCGGCTGCTCAAGGTTCGTTATTGCTTCGGCATGCTCCTCAAAGGTCCGGAACAGGTCTGCATCCAGTATCAAGCCATGTTTCACGGCTTCCGCCCAGCCCGCAGCACGCTCGCGCTCCGGTAGAGATGCCAGCGATTCCACGTCAGCCAGCACCATGCGAGGCTGATGGAACGCTCCTACCAGGTTCTTGCCGGCAGGGAGGTTGATGGCAGTCTTGCCGCCGATGGACGCGTCCACCATAGCCGCCAGAGATGTCGGCACCTGCACGACAGGGAGGCCTCGATTGAACGTAGCGGCCGTGAACCCTGCCAGGTCGCCTATGACTCCGCCGCCTACCGCGACGATGAAGTGGCCACGCTCAGCTCTCCGTTCTGCGAGCCATTGGTAGCATGCCTCCAGCGTCTCCACCGACTTGGATGTCTCACCGGCTGGAACAACGAATGTGTGCACGGGGATGTCGGCAGCCTCAAGAGACATCTGCACCTGACGTCCGTGGGTGTAGAAGACATTGCTGTCCGATATGACGTAGGCGGTGCTCGTAAGCCCCGCGTTGCGGCACAGCGTACCGATGTCGTCGATTAGCCCTGTACCTGCGTAGACCGGGCATGGGCCGGTGGCAGACCGAACGGTCGCCGCTAGGTCGCCTGCGTGGGCTGACTCAGGGGCATCGGTTTCCGCGCCGAACATCCTGGAAGCGCGGACGACCTCCCGGGCGATGTCCTGCACACCAAGCTTGTCCGTGTGCACCGTCCACTGGGCCTCGGCGTATGCCGCCTGCCTGCCCGCCTTCAACTCCAGGGCGCGCTTCAACGGGTTATCTCCCTGCAGGAGGGGCCGCACGGTCTCGTTTTCAGAAGTCGCTGAGAAGAGGCGTTGGATGATGGTCTCAGGGCTGGCCTCCAGACAAACCACAAAGCCGGATTCGTTCATCAGGGTCTGATTAGTCGGGTCTATCACCATGCCGCCGCCAGTGGCGATCACCTGCTTATCGTCTTTGCATACCTCAATCAACGCCTTGGACTCCAGGGCGCGGAACGCTGCCTCGCCATCGTCAGCAAACACCGCTTCGATGCTCTTTCCGGCAAGGCGCTCCAGAACATCATCAGTATCTACAAACGTCCAACCAAGGAGCGCCGCCACATCCTGGCCGACTACCGTCTTGCCCGTGCCAGCGAACCCTGTGAGGATGATGTTCTTCATGCTTTCGTCTGCTTCCCAAGGACTGCGTTCAGGCTACCCATCTGGTACCCGGCAAGGTCAAGGGTAACATAGAGATAACCAAGGGCTTTGAAGTGCTCCACAACGCCTCGCCGTGTCGTTTCATCGTTCATGCTCGCCAATTCTTCAGCGCCAAGCTCAATGCGTGCGATGGTGTCGTGATGGCGTACCCGCAACTGTTTGAACCCCTGCGCTCGGAGATATGATTCTGCCCGGGCGATGCGAGTCAGCGCCTCTACTGTAACCATGGTGCCGTAGGGGATTCTCGACGACAAACAGGCCTGTGCAGGCTTATCCCACGTGGGTAATCCACGCAGTCGCGAAAGTTCGCGGACATCGTCTTTGGTCAGCTCAGCCTCCACCAGCGGGCTTCGTACGCCATGCTCTTTCCCAGCGGCAATGCCCGGGCGATAGTCGCCAAGATCGTCGATGTTGGTGCCGTTTGCAATCCATGTATAGCCATCAGCATCGGCGATGGGTTGTAGCTCTGTGTACAGGTTCACTTTGCAGAAGAAACATCGTTGGGAATCATTGGCGGCGTACCTCGGGTCGTCCATCTCATAGGTCTCAATCACCCGGTGCCGGAATCCGAACTGTTGCGCCATTGCAACGGCGTCCTCCATCTCCTCCGGCGCCAACGACGGCGATGCTGCCGTCACAGCGAGGGAACGGTCGCCAAGCACATCTTGAGCAGCTACTGCGAGCAGCGTACTGTCCACGCCACCGGAGAACGCGACGAGTACCGAGTCCATCTCTTTTAGGATGTCATCCAGTCGCTTTTTCTTCTCCGCGATATCGGTCATGCTTCGCCTTTCCCTTCAGTCGCTATCGATGCACTTTCCCCCCGACCTGCCGAGCGAGCTCGCGGGAACAATGCGTGTATCGCCTGCATCAACGTGGCCACGGGAATGATCTCCATCCCATTCATGTCAGCCGGATCAATCTCGGCGGCTTCCGGAACCACAGCACGGCGGAGACCCAACCGGGCAGCCTCCTGCAACCTACGTCCCATCTGCGCTACCGGGCGAACTTCCCCACCCAGGCCCACTTCGCCCAGAGCAACTACATCTGTCTCTAACGGCTGGTCTCTGAAGCTTGAGGCAATGGCGAGGGCCGTAGCCAGGTCTGCACTGGCCTCGTTGACCTTCAGTCCGCCGGTCACATTCACCACAATGTCCTGGCCACCCAGAGGTATCCCCGCCCGTCTACTCAACACGGTGGCCAACAGCACCAGGCGGTTGCCTTCCATGCCGTTCGCAACCCGACGGGGAGTCGGCCCTACCACCGGAGCGGTCAGCGCCTGGACTTCCACAATGATCGGCCGGGTACCCTGCAACACCGGCGTCACTACCGAGCCGACGATGGGCCCTTTGCGTTTGGACAGCATCTGGCCGGAGGGATCTGACACCTCGACGAGTCCGGTACTCTCCATCTGGAAGAGTGCCACCTCATCAGTGGAGCCGAACCGGTTCTTCTCGCTTCGCAATATCCTGAGTTCACTGGTGCGGTCGCCCTCAAGGTAGAGAACCACGTCCACCATGTGCTCCAACACCCGGGGGCCGGCCACGTCACCCTCTTTGGTTACATGCCCTGCAATGATGACCGGCGTTCGGTTGGCCTTGGCCCAGCCCATCAGCAGGCGTGCGCCCTCACGAATCTGCGTCACACTCCCTGGGGCAGTCGTTGAGGCATCCGTGTAGAGCGTCTGAATGGAGTCCACAAGCACCGCTGTGGGCTCCGTCTTGTCCATCCAACCGAGAACGTCGGTTGCTGAGGTCTCGTTCAACAGGAGGAGGTTGCGTCCGTCAATGCCGAGTCGCTCAGCACGGAGTCGGACCTGCGTCGCTGACTCCTCACCGGACACGTAGAGCACCGAGCCTCGCGCATCGTCGACGAGCTTCGCCGGGGCGAGGGCACCCGCTATCTGCAACATGAGCGTCGACTTACCGATACCCGGGTCACCCGCCAGCAGCACTACGGAGCCTGGCACCAGCCCGCCGCCCAACACACGGTTCATTTCAGGGTAGGGCAGGATGATACGCGGTGTGTCCTCAAGCGATACCTCGGAAAGCTCCATAGGTCCGTTGGTACCACGAGGTGTCCAGGTTGAAGTGGTTGCACCGGGCGGGACGAAAGGCGAGGACGACTGCGGAGTTGGGGGAGGGGCCTCTTCCAGCGGAGAACCAGACCCACAGATGTAGCAGAAGCCCATCCACTGGGTGTGGCCGGTACCGCATTCAGGGCAGATGTAAGCAATGGTGTCTGCCATGTTCCCTGGCTTCCCTCCAACGACATTTCAGCGTGTTCTGGTCAGTGTACCAGGGGGCCATGAGCTAGGAAACCATATTGGCCAAGCCCTGCACCCTATATATGTATTACGCGAGCGAAAGTGATATTAGGATTCTGTCTCAGCTCTTCCAGAACGTTGTCAGGCATCGGGTCGTCAAGGCCAATCATCATGGTCGCATGGCCTCTGGCCTCTGGCCTGCCTACTTCCATGAAGCTGATGTTGATATCATGCTTGCCGGCTATTTCACCCACCGTGCCAATCATGCCCGGGCGATCAAGGTTGTCAATAATCAACAAATACGGGCTATCCACCGCTGCATCCACCAGATGGTCGCCGATTCTCGTGACGTGAGGGCGGCCTCTAAGGTGGGTGCCGCCAACGATGACTTCCCCGCCAGTGGTGGCCAGGCGTACAGTAACCTCGTTAGTGAACTGCTGTGGCACAGTGTCCTTCGTCTCCGTGACCTTAAGGCCACGCTCCTCTGCGAGAAACGCCGCATTCACCAGGTTAACGCGGTCTTCCGTGCCTGGCTGAAGGAGTCCCATCAATACTGCAGCTTTCAAAGTCCCCGACTCGCCACCCGCGATTTCGCCCTGGTACTCGATAGTTACGGAGTTGGGTTGCCCGTTGGCCAGCTGGATTGCCACTTTGCCAACTGTTACCGCAACATCCAGGAAAGGCTCGATCAGGTCTTGAACTTCAGGTGCCACAAAGGGCACGTTCACCGTGAATCGCGCAGGCTGTCCCTGCAGAACCGTCAACACCTGTTCAACCACTTCTCGTGTTACTGCAGCCTGGGCCTCGACTGTCGATGCCCCAAGGTGTGGCGTAGCTACGATCTTGGGGTGCAGAGCAATTCGATAATCTTCCAGAGGCTCTTTGGGGAAGACGTCAATGGCAGCGCCAGCCAGTTTGTCAGCGTCAAGCGCCTGAATCAGCGCATCCTCGTCAACCAAACCGCCCCGGGCTACGTTGATGATTCGAGCGGTCGGCTTCATCAGCGCCATCTCTCGTGCGCCGATGAGGCTCTTCGTGGTATCCGTCAGCGGCGTGTGCAGCGTCAGGAAGTCGCACGCGGCCAGCATTGCATCAAACTCAGCAATCTCTACACCCAAGCGGGCGGCGCGCTCTGGCACCAGGTAAGGATCGTACCCAAGCACGTGCATCTCCAGGCCTAATGCCCGCTTGGCAACCTCTGAACCTACCCGGCCAAGGCCTATGACTCCCAGAGTCTTGCCTTTGACCTCAACACCCATGAACTGAGACCGGTTCCACTGCTCCTGTCGCATGGAGGCGTTGGCTTCAGCGATATGCCGTGACATAGACATCATGAGCGCGATGGTGTGCTCAGCCGCTGCAATGGTGTTTCCTGTAGGGGCATAGACCACCGCGATGCCCTTGCGAGTGGCGGCATCGAGGTCGATGTTGTCAACGCCCACGCCGGCCCTGCCGACTACGCGGAGGTTGGTGCCCGCTTCGATGACAGCGGCGGTGACCCGGCTCTCGCTTCGTACGATGAGCGCATCAAAGCCCGCTACGGCTTCCACAAGCTCTTCCGGCGTCATCTTCAACCGAATCTCTACAGTGACATCGGGTTCTGCCTCAAGCAGGTCCAGTCCTTCTTGGTGTAGGGGGTCTGCAACAAGAACCTTCACATGGACTCCTTATTCCCTGTCTTTTTAGAGCAAAAGACCCGCTTCCCTGAAGGGGTCGCGGGCCGCAGATGCAGGGTTTTTGTTTCTCGTTTTACTAGTCAACCTAGCTAGGCGGTGACCGGAAATCCTACTTCAGGGAGCACTGCTTTGAGCGAGGCCATGACATCGTCGACATCTTCGTCCGTGATGTGGCCCATGTGGCCTACGCGGAAAATCTTGCCGCTGAGAGAACCCTGGCCACCAGCGACCACGACTTCCCTATCGTTACGTAACTTGCCTCGCAGGCTGGACAGCTCCACGCCTTCCGGTACCTTGACCGCAGTCACGGTATCAGAGGCGTACTTCTCATCGTTGGGGAACAACTCAAGCCCTAACTTCTTCATGCCGTTCCGAACGTCATTGGCAATCCGAGCGTGCTTCTCGTACACAGCGCCCATGCCATCCGTCATCATCTTCTGCAACGCAAGGTCCAGGGAGAACATGACGGATACTGCTGGCGTCCAGGGTGTCTGGCCCTGTGCTTGCAAGGTGAACGCACGGCTGAACTCAAAGTAGAACCGGGGTAGGGTGGCAGTCTTTGCGGCTTCAAGAGCCCGGGGCCCTACTGCGGCAAAAGCCAATCCGGGGGGCACCATGAAGCCCTTCTGTGAACCGGTGACTACTACGTCCAGGTCCCATGCATCCATTTGCACGGGGATGCAGCCTACGCTGCTGATGGCATCGACCAGGGTCAATCGATCATACTCGCGGACCACTTTGGCAATGGCGGCAAGATCGTTGGTGATACCGGTTGAAGTTTCATTGTGTGTGATGAGCACGGCCTTGATAGAGGCATCGGCGGCCAGAAGTTTGCCGATCTCCGCCGGGTCTGCTGCATCGCCGTACTCGACAGGAAGCTTGACTACGTCCACGCCATAAGCCTCTGCGATCTGTGCGAAGCGGTCTCCGAACACACCGATGCTTATACTCAGCACCCGATCACCCGCTGACAGTGTGTTTATGACTGCAGCTTCCATGGCGCCGGTACCGGAGGAGGTGAGGATGGCAATCTGGTTCTTGGTCTGAAACGCGGTCTGGAGGCCTGAGTGAATCCTGGCGATCATGTCCTTGAACTCAGGGCCACGGTGGTCAATCATCTGCTGGGCCCCCGCCTGAAGGACGTCTTCAGGGCATGGCGTAGGCCCGGGAATGCGCAAATTCACAGAAAGCCTCCTCGCTAAATAAACAGGGGTGTTCGGTTGTGAATGTTAGCACATAGTCAGGGGAGAATAAAGGCCCGACCAACCTATTATGGCGAAAAACGTCGCCAAACAATTGGCGGAGAGAATAGGGTGGAGGACTATCAAACGTCCTCAACAAGCTTCACGAATCTGTGTCAGAATAATGCCCTGTCATTCTGAGTCCCGCTCATCCTGAGCTTGTCGAAGGACGGGACGAAGAATCCGGATTCTTCGGTTGCTACGCTCCCTCAGAATGACAATGCGGCCAGCAACAGCGGCTCCTACCGTACGTCCTCAACCAAGCGCACAAAGTTGCGCTTTCCCACCTTCACCACGGCCCCATCGTGGATGGTAAGCACATCGGTGACGCGCTCGCCGTCCACCTCCACCGCACCCTGGGTGACGAGGCGCTTGGCCTCTGCCTTGCTGGCTGCGAGGCCAAGGGCGTGGATCACGTCGGCGGGCGGCGCTGCCAAAGCTACTTCGCTCTCGCCGCTGTCACCGAAGATGGTCAGCGAACCGTTGTCGGTTGGGGCGTAACGGAGCGTGGGTATGTCCTCAGGCGCCTCGCGACGCTGCACTGTGCGCTCGAAGTGCTCCTGGGCCTCCTGGGCCTCGTCAACCGACCAGAACTGCTCCACAATCTCCCGGGCCAAACGCTTCTTGTACTCCATGGGGTTCACAGTCCCATTGGCCATTGCTTCACCCATCGCCTGGATGTCAGCCAACGGTGTATCGGTAAGCAGCGTGAAGTATGAAGCGATGAGATTGTCCGGCAGCGAGAGCACCTTGCCGTACTGCTCCTGCGGTGGCTCGTCGACACCAATGTAGTTGCCCAGGCTCTTACTCATCTTCTTGACGCCGTCCGTGCCCTCCAGGATGGGCACCATGAAGCACTGTTGCGGTCGCTGCCCACGCATCTCCTGAAGCTCCCGGCCCATTAGCAGGTTGAACTTCTGGTCAGTCCCACCAAACTCCACATCGGCCTTGACCATCACAGAGTCGTACGCCTGAAGTAGGGGGTACAGCAACTCCGTTATGGCGATGGGTCGGTTCTGATCGAACCGTTTTCGGAAGTCGTCCCGGGCCAGCATCTGCGCCACGGTGAAACTGCCGGTCAGCTTCACCACATCGGTCAGGGTGAATTTCCCAAACCACTCACTCTGCCAGACCACTTCCGTCTTTGCTTCGTCCACAACTTTGAAGAACTGCCGCAGGTACGTCTCAGCGTTCGCAATCACGTCTTCATGGGTCAGCACCGGGCGCGTGACCGATTGGCCGCTTGGGTCTCCGATCTGTGCCGTCCAATCCCCTACGATGAGCACGACTTTGTGTCCAAGGTCCTGGAGCTGACGGAGCTTCCGCAGACCTACGACATGGCCAAGATGGATATCGCGACTGGAGGGGTCAAAACCCATCTTGAGTCGAAGGGGCTCTCCCGTCTGCAGCAAGCGTCGGAACTCATTTTCATCAATGATTTCCGCTACGCCTCGCTGGGTGACCATGTTCAGTGTTTCTTCAGATAAGGGCATCAGAACCTCAATCGTGTTGTGAAATCAGTGGGGACATTGTACGGCAGATGGGCATCCGTATGCAGCAGCTATCTTACCAGCCAGGGGGAAGCATCGATTCGTTCTCTGCCAGGACGACCTTGGCCTGGGCAACATCCTCATGCAGTTGTTTGACCAGGGCGTCCACACCGTTGAACTTCACCTCGTCTCGCAGCTTGCGGGCAAAGGCTACCCGAATCCTTGCGTTGTAGAGGTCACCGCTGTAATCAAAGAGGTGTGTCTCCACCTGACGACCACCGCCCCCAAAGGTAGGCCTGAAGCCAATGTTCGTCGCCGATGCATAGGTCTTTCCGTCCGCCTGGGTCCACGTGGCATAGGTGCCGTCCGCGGGAGTGATGATACTGGGCTCTATATCAACGTTGGCGGTAGGAAACCCAATCTGGCGTCCGCGCCGGTCCCCTTCCACCACGAACCCGGCCAGGATGAAGGGTCTGGTCAACATCCACGCAGCATCCCCCATCTTCCCCTCCTGCACGCAGGCTCTCACGGCGGTGCTGCTCACGATGCGGTCTTCAAACTTCACCGGTTCAACAACCTCTACCGTGAAGTCCATCTCTTTGCCAAGCTGGGTCAGGAGTTCTGCTGTCCCCTCTCGCTGATAACCGAAGGCGAAGTCCGGGCCAACAACCAGTCCACGCATGTTCAACGTATCCCTGAGAAGCTCCACAAACTCGCGAGCTCTGAGGTAGGAGAGGTCAGGGGTGAAACTCAGGGGAACCACCAGGTCCACGCCCTGTTCTGAGATCAGTCGTAAACGGTCTTCTGGAGTGGTAAGTAGAGGCACACGGACATCAGGCCGCATAACGGAGCGAGGGTGGTTGGTAAAGGTGATGACGCCGCTAGCGAAACCCTGGCGGGCCGCCGCTTCCTTGAGGCAACCAATGAGGTACTGGTGTCCCTTATGCACGCCATCAAACATGCCTACCGTGATGACGGTAGGGTTTGCTGTATGGAGTCGGGCTAACTCATCCAGTACGCTCATAGGCCAGTGAAGCCCAAAGGCTATTGAACTCCTTACGGAAGATGGCGGGCGAATCCTAGAATGGGCCGCCTATGGAGTCCAACCATTGGTACTCCATAGCAAATGTCTCGATGAGCCCAGCTTTACGCCAGCACAGGGGCTACCTTTTTGTTCACTACTGCTGCGATAGATCGGACACCATCCATCAGCTTCTGGAAGTTCTCAAAGGTGAGGGATTGGGGCCCGTCTGAGAGGGCTTTGTCCGGGTTTGGATGCACTTCAATAATCAGCCCGTGGGTCCCTGCAGCCACGGCGGCCAACGCCATTGGTTCCACCAGGTGCCAGCGACCCGTCCCGTGGCTTGGGTCTGCGATGATAGGAAGGTGGCTCAGCCGCTTCAGCACGGGTATCGCCGCCAGGTCCAACGTGTTCCGCGTGTAGTCCTCAAAGGTGCGGATACCGCGCTCGCACAGGATAACCTCTTGGTTGCCCCCGGCCATGACGTACTCGGCGGACAGGAGCAGTTCTTCATAGGTATTGGCGAACCCACGTTTGAGCAGGACCGGCTTGTTGATCTTTCCCACCTCGTCCAGCAGGATGAAGTTCTGCATGTTGCGCGCGCCCACCTGAAGGATATCGGCGTATTCCGCAACCACACTCACGTCCTCTGCAGTCATAACTTCAGTGACCACGGGTAGGCCCGTCTCTTCACGAGCCTTGGCTAGCAACTTCAGTCCTTCTACTCCCATGCCTCGGAAACTGTAGGGCGATGAGCGAGGCTTGAACGCGCCCCCACGAAGTATCCGCGCGCCAGCCTTGCGTGCCATGTGTGCGGTAGCCATCATCATCTCCTCGCCTTCAACGGAGCAAGGGCCGGACATGACCACCACCTCGTCGCCGCCGATGGTAACGTCTCCTACCTTGATGAGCGTATCGTCCGGGTGGAAATCCCGCCCAGCAAGCTTGTACGGCTTGGAGACCCGAAGCACCTCGACGACGCCAGGGAGCTGCTGCAACTCTGTCTGAAGTTCCGGGTAAATACTGCCCAGAACACCAATGACAGAACGCTCTTCACCACGCCAGATTGGAGCCCTAATACCCGGTTTACTCTCAATGGCGGTCTGGACAGCCTCAATCTCAGCGTCCGTGCAGCCCTGTCTCATCACAACGATCATGGTTTTGCTCCATCAACGATTAAACAAAGAAATTTGCGATTATGATTCGCTACACACCAGTATCCGTGAACGAAC
>CAUZTE010000007.1:0-13880 GCA_963582565.1 Dehalococcoidia bacterium
CTGAAACCCGGCGGCTTGTTGGTTGCTCACAAGAAGGGCGACATAGACGCCGAAGTGCATGATGCTACCAAGGCGATTCGGGTGATGGGCGGCAAACCTCCTAGCATTCGAGAGGTGAATGCACCCGGACTTACAGACGGCAGAGTACTTGTGATTGTTGAAAAGGTATCGCCTACCCCTGTAGGATACCCAAGACGGGCTGGAATGCCTGCCAAGCAACCAATAGGGAAATAACAACAGCCACCGGCCAGGAGACCAGTCATCGCAGACGACCAAACCCCGGAAGCTTCCTCACCGATAGCCTCTGCCCGAAGGCGTATGCTCTCATTACCGGCAATCGCATCGGCAGTCGTCGCGGTATCGCTGCTGGCATTTCTTGCAACCCGTTTTGATGTAGACCTCAACGAGACGCTTGATCACATCAAGGACGCCAATCCCTGGTGGTACGGCCTGGCCTTTGTCACTTACTACATGAGCTTTATCGTCAGGGGATATCGCTGGCGACTCCTGGCAGCCAACGTCGGCGTCCACAAACAACCTGGCAGTAGGCTCCCCTCGATCGGCGAGAGTTCGCTACTGCTACTATTGGGCTGGTTCGCCAACGCCATCGGCTGGCTCCGCATGGGCGATGCCTATCGCGCCTACGCGTTCAGTGATTCCGCCCGAAGCAGCATGGCTCAATCCCTGGGGATCATCGTCGCTGAGCGCATGATCGATGCCGTCGCCATCTTCGTCCTGCTCTTGACCGCCAGCATCTGGCTGATACTCAAGCATGACGTCGGCCCCTCCGAGCTGTTCGTAGTCATAAGCCTGGCGATGGCTGTGTTGGGCGTGGGCGCGCTCATCATCATGGCCCGCTACGGACGCCAGCTGTCCCAATGGCTTCCTATCAAATGGCAGACCCACTACAACAACTTCCACCAGGGCACGCTGGGTGGTTTCCGGAACGTCCCAATGCTCGGAATCCTGAGCATCGGCGGTTGGTTCCTGGAGGTCGGTCGGCTATTCTTCGTCATCAAAGCCCTAGGCTTCGATGTGTCGTTGCCGCTAGTGCTTTTCGCAGCCCTGGTGAACGCTGTCCTCTCCACCGTCCCAATTACTCCTGGCGGCCTGGGAGTTGTAGAACCTGGCGTCATCGGCCTGCTCTCCATTACTCTGGCACAGAGCGCGGCGATATCCATCGTCCTCCTGGATCGATCACTGAGCTACCTGAGCATCGTGATAGTCGGTGGTATCGCCTTTTTCCTGAGGCAGGCATTGCGTCGCTCCAACCGTCCAAAACCCGCCTCAACAACTAAAGCATAAGGACACGTATGAAGATTGCACTCGTTACCACCATCAACCCTGAACGTCAGCGAATATTCATGGAACACGCCACCCCAGAGATGGAAGTGACCATCGTTTCGAGCACCGCTCCAGATGAGGAGAAGATAGAGGCATGCCGTGACGCAGAGGCCGTGATTCTAGGCGCTCCCGGATTTTCACTGGATTTCCTCAAACACTGCCCCAACGTAAAGCTGTTACAGAGCATCCTGGCAGGCTACGACAACATTGACGTTAAAGGCCTGAACGATCTGGGGATAGCCTTTGCCAACAACGGCGGAGGAAACGCCATTCCCGTTGCCGAATACACCATGGGGCTAATAAACGGCGTCACCAGAGGGGTCTTCCGCGGCGTCCAGAGTGCCAAAGCTGGTAACTGGAACGCCGGGCTTCGTGAGTTCCCAACGTGGGAGTTGACCGGCAAGTGCGTGGGCATCATCGGCATGGGCGCTATAGGCCAACGCGTGGCGAAGATGCTAACGGGCTACGAATGCGATACGGTCTACACCAAGCGGAATCGCGTATCGCCTGAAGTGGAGCAGGAGCTACACGCTCGCCACGTCCAACTGGAAGAGCTACTCCGTGTCTCTGATTACGTGACCATGCACAACTCCTTGAACGCGAGTACCCGCGGAATGATTGGTAAAGAGCAATTGGCGATGATGAAGCCAACGGCGATTATCATCAACACCACCAGGGGCGCTTGCATCGATCAGGACGCGCTGTACGAGGCGTTGACCAACGGCACCATAGCGGGCGCAGCCCTGGATGTCCTTGCTGAAGAACCCACTCCTCAGGACCACCCTATTTGGAAGCTGGACAACGTGGTCATCACACCCCATCAGTCGGGGTTATCACAAGAGAGCATTTCAAGAAGTGCAGCGTTCTCCTTCGCCAACGTTCGCCGCGCCCTTCTTGGTGAACCGATACAGTCGTTAATCACGCCGGAATAGAATCCGGAACTCACACACAAGGAATCGCATGAAAATCGGAATCGTGACCTGGAACAGCCCTGAGCGGCACAAGCTCTTCATGGAGCAGGCCTACCCGGAGATGGAAACGTCTGTGGTGGCCGATTCGGCTTCCGACGAGGAGAAGATAGAGGCCTGCCGAGACGCTGAAGCCATCATCATGGTTGCAGCAACTCTTTCCGTGGATGTGATAAAAGCCTGTCCCAATGTGAAGCTAGTGCAAGGAATCGGGGCAGGGTTCGACAAGATTGATGTCAGAGCCATCAACGCGTTAGGCATCTCCTACGCAAACAACGGTGGTAGCAACGCAATCCCGGTTGCAGAGTTCACCTTGTCGCTGATAGCCGGCCTGGCAAGAGGCGTCTTCCGTGGCGCCCAGAACGCCAAGGACGGGAAGTGGAACAGCGGGCTTCGTGAGACTCCATCGTGGGAGATCGAAGGCAAGCGCGTGGGTATCATCGGCATGGGAGCCATCGGAAAGCGCGTAGCAAAGATG
The DNA here is from genome assembly GCA_963582565.1 of Dehalococcoidia bacterium. Lineage (GTDB taxonomy): Bacteria > Chloroflexota > Dehalococcoidia > Lucifugimonadales > UBA1127 > UBA1127. The sequence goes on from CAUZTE010000007.1 coordinate 2,791, forward strand.
CTCACCGGATTCGATTGCGATACGGTCTACTACAATCGGAACCCCGTATCTGCTGACGTGGAGCAGGCACTACAGGCTCGGTATCTCCCGTTGGACGAACTGTTGCAGACATCTGACGTCGTCACCATGCACAACTCACTGAACAAGAGCACCGTGGGGATGATTGGCAAAGAGCAGTTGGCCATGATGAAACCCTCGGCTTTCCTGGTCAACACCACCCGTGGCGCATGCGTTGATCAGGATGCGTTATACGATGCGCTGACCACCGGCGGCATCGCAGGGGCCGGGCTGGACGTGCTGGTGGATGAACCCACAGCAAGCGATAATCCCCTCTGGCAGTTGAGCAACGTGGTCATCACCCCCCATCAATCGGGGATATCCCAGGAGAGCGTCAGTCGAAGCGCAGCGTTCGCCTTTGCCAACGCCCGTCGCGCAGCCCTGGGCGAGCCTATACAATCACTGGTCACACCGGAGTAGAATCCACAACACATTACCCATTGGAGAGAAACAATGAATTTCAAGATTGCAGTCCTCCCCGGCGATGGCATCGGCCCGGAAGTCACCCTGGAAAGTGTGAAGGTGCTTGAGGCCATCGGCACAAAGTACGGACACACGTTCAACTTCGAGCACGGAGCAGTCGGCGGCAACGCCATCGACGATTTCGGCAGCGCTCTTCCGGATTCCACGCTGAAGACGGCCAAGGCCAGCGACGCCGTCCTCTTCGGCTCTGTTGGTGGCCCCAAGTGGGACGACCCCAGGGCCAAGACCCGTCCAGAAGACGGTCTGCTGGCCATTAGAAAGGGTATGGACCTCTTCGCCAACATCCGCCCGGTGAAGGTCATTCCCCAGCTGATAGACTCCAGCACCCTGAAGCCTGAAGTCCTAGAAGGCGTGGACTTCGTTGTCATCCGAGAGCTGACCGGCGGCCTCTATTACGGTCGACCGCAAAAACGATGGACGACCTCCCGTGGCCGACGCGCCGTAGACACCATGGCGTACACAGAAAAGCTTGTAGGTCGCGTCCTCCGCGTTGGATTCGAGATGGCCAGGAGTCGCAACAAGAAGCTGACTTCCGTGGACAAGGCCAACGTGCTGGAGACCTCCCGGTTGTGGCGCGAGATGGCCGTAGAGATAGGTAGGGAGTACCCGGACGTGGAGCTTGAACACGTGTTGGTGGACACTGCCGCCATGCAGCTCGTCCGAACGCCGAGTCGATTCGATGTGATGGTGGCGGAGAACACCTTCGGCGACATCCTGACCGATGAAGCCGCCGTTCTTTGTGGCTCCATGGGCATGCTTCCATCAGCCAGCCTCGCGGGAATCCCGGAGCCCGGCAGCAAAGCCCTGGGGCTATTTGAGCCCATTCACGGCACAGCACCGGACATCGCAGGGAAGGGCATCGCAAACCCCATCGCCAGCATTCTCAGTACAGCGATGTTGCTCCGCTACTCACTCGGGCTGGAAGAGCCCGCCGTGTTGATTGAAGACGCCGTAGGGCGCGCCCTGTCCGATGGTTACCGTTCGGCGGACATCGCATCGCCTGGCGACAGCGTGATAGGCACTCAACAGATGGGCGACATCATCGTTTCGTTGCTGGGGTAGGCAGGGCAAGCCCTGCACCTGGGCTGGTGGGTTCGTCGTGGAGCGTTCCTTGGCCGGATACCAGAAGGTAGGAACCAAGATATGAATTATGTCGATTCAGTTGAGGGAATCACATCGGCTCAGCTTCAGGGGTTTTTTGTGGGCTGGCCGAACCCTCCACAGCCTGAGCAACACTTAACGCTACTTCAACAAAGTAGCCACATTGTGATTGCACAAACCGATGATGGACAGGTCGTTGGCTTCGTTACGGCCATCAGTGATGGCGTAGTGGCGGCACATATTCCACTGCTTGAAGTACTGCCCGACTTCCAAAGGCAAGGCGTTGGTTCCCAGCTAGTGAAACGGATCCTCGCGAATCTCCATGCCTACTATTCCGTAGACCTTGTATGCGATTCGCCACTAGGTTCATTCTACGAACGACTTGGGTTCGCGCGTTATCTCGGCATGGTAATTCGACGTCCGTTCGGCATGGAGTCGAGCTAACAACAACCACTGGTTCTTACCTTGACATCGCACCTGTAGAAACCTAGCCTATGCCGAACCAGGGGGATTCAAAACCGGGAGGCTACCTCATGGCTGAATCCAAAGGATACATAGACGCTGGTGGTCACGTTCGAGAAGGTGCACAGATGCGTCAGATGACCGGCATCATCTACGAAGGCGTGCTGGAACGGTTCCCCACAATCAACATAGCCTTCCTTGAAGCCGGTTGTACCTGGGTACCCTACTGGATGGACGAGGAGTTTGAGTTCCGCGGTGCCGAGGAAGCGCCGCTGCTCATCCAGAAGCCCAGCGATTACATCCGCAGCGACAACGTCTACGTGGCCTGCGAGCCTGAAGAACAGCTTCTGCCGGAAACCCTCCGCATCATCGGTGAGGGGTCAGTCCTCTACGCTACGGACTACCCACACTGGGATGAAAGCTACCCGGAATCGCTCTACGAGCTTGAGGCCCGGAAAGACATCACGGACGAACAGAAGCACAAGATCCTCATCGATAACCCAAAGAAGCTCTATAACCTGTAGTAGGTACGCATTCTCGATATCAGTATGGAAGTGAAACGTTATGACAAGTTACGCACCCGGGTCATTTGAAGCTAGTTGGGGCGAATACGGTGCCGAGGAGTGGTCTGATGCCCTTATGGCATCCATGAAGCTGGGCGGGATAGACAACCTCTTCTTCGTGTCAGGGACAGAACTCGCCTTCTATCAGGAGAGCGCTGCCAAGGCCAAAGAGCGAGAGTGGCCTGCACCCCGGCTGATCACCATGACCCATGAGGGTGCTGCGCTCCATGCTGCAATCGGGAACTCCATGGTGACAGGCAAACCCGCGGCCACCGCGGTCCACGTGGACGTTGGCACACTGAACTACGGCGCAGCCATCCACACCGCCTGGCGCGGGGGCTATCCTGTGCTCATCACTGCCGGTACCGGCCCAAGGGCCTACCCGGGTACGATGACCGGCGGACGCGACACCGGCATTCAGTGGGTGCAGGAGCCGCGAGACCAGGGCGAGATCATGCGGCAGTACACCAAGCACGACCATCACCTCGATCACCTGGACAACCCGGGCCTCATGGTCAGTCGATTGCTTCAGGTAGCAATGAGCGAGCCCCACGGCCCCGTGTACCTCACAGTGCCGCGAGAAGTTGCGATGCAGCCTTTGCCTGGCACAACGCGGTTCCCCACCATGGACCAACTCGGCCTCGCCCGACCCGCGTGGCCAGACCCCAAAGACGCGAAGCGCGCTGCCGAATGGCTCATCAAGGCAGACAATCCCTGTATCTATGCCGCCAAGAACGGGAGGCATCCAGAATCGGTAGAAGACCTTGTGAGATTGGCAGAACTGCTGGCAATCCCCGTGATGGAAAGCCTGCCGGACAAGCTGAACTTCCCTACCACCCACTCGCTCTTCGGCACAGGCCCCGCACCCAAGGACGCAGACGCCCTCCTGGTCATCGAGTCGCCGGCACCATTCATTCCAGGCGCGGGTGCGCCAAGTGCCGATGCAAAGATTATCTGGATTGACGTGGACCCGGTGCAGGCGCGCTACAAGACCATGGAGCACCGCGCCGACATGTGGCTACCGGTCAGCGTTAGTGGCGCGGTTCAGGCCATCTATGAAGCCGCAACCGGGCTGCTGACCAAGAGCGATATGAGCCGCATTGCTGATAGGCGTGCCAAGCTGGATCAAAAGAAATTGGGGCAACTCAAGCGTGGAGAAGACCTGGCCGCAGAGGCCAGCAAGCGCAAGCCCCTCCATCCCCGATGGGTGGCGTATCAGCTTGGACAGATACTGGAGCCCGATGCCATCCTGCTGGACGATGCCCTCAGCAACACGCCCTTCGTGCAGGCTTACCACAAGCGTGAGCAGCCGGGCACCTACTTCAAGAGTGGTGGCAGTACCGGTGGTTGGGGCAGTGCAGCTGCATTCGGCGCCAAGCTGGCCAAACCCAACAGCGATGTCATCCTGACGTCAGGCGATGGCTACTTCATGTTCGGCTCGCCCCTGGCAGGACTCTGGGCTTCAGGTCACCACGGCGCGCCGTACCTTGCCGTCGTGTTCGTGAACGGCTCCTACAGCACAGGCACCAGAGGCCTCAAGGGTTCCTACCCGGACGGTGCAGCTATGCGCGCCGGTGACTACGATGGCGGTCTGTTTGAGCCGCCGCCCGACTTCGCCAAGCTCGCTGAAGCCGCAAACGGCTACGGAGAGACGGTCTATGAGGCGGATGAAGTCGGCCCAGCACTGAAACGTGGACTTGAGCAGGTACGTAACGGCACCACTGCCGTCATCGCCGCCAAGATCCCTTCGGCCGTGCAGGAGATGAGTCTCTAACCACACCGCCTGAATTCTGATTACCCGTTCAAACATACTATGGTTCACTGGTATGTGTGATTTTGGTGTGAACCTAACTATGTTCTAAAGGAAACCCCCTTTTGGCCATCAACCTCTCAACTGAAGGTCTAGCCCGCAGTAGCTCTAACAAACCCTGGATTGTCATCGGCATTTGGGTCGCCATACTGACCCTCGCCATGTTCCTCAATGCCACACTGCTGGGAAGTGCAACCACCACGGAGTTCCGCTTCACCAATGGGGTGGACTCCCAAGCAGCTTTGGATCTGCTAGAAGATCGATTGCGTGGGCCTCGCCCAATGGCAGAGATGCTCATCATACAGTCGGAAACCCTGACGGTGGATGACCCTGCGTTCCAGGCCAAGGCCGAATCGGTGTTCGACGAGATTCTGGCGCTGGGCCCTGACGTCATAAAATTCGGTCAGAATTTCTACCGGGAAGCGGACGAATCTCTGGTTTCCGATGACCGTAGGACCACCATTATGCCGCTGGTCATGACCGGGGAGCTTGATGAAGCTACCAGCAACATTGATGAAGTCCTGGACATCGTCAAGAGCGCGAACGGGGCTGATGGCTTCAGCGTACTCATAGTGGGGGACATCAGCGTTCCTTTTGAGTCCAACGAGCTAGGCCAAAAAGACATTGAAAAGGGAGAGAGTATCGGCGTTCCTGTAGCGCTCCTCATCCTATTACTCTTATTCGGTGCTGTACTTGCGGCGCTCCTGCCCCTTGGACTGGCATTCGTTTCCATCATCGTTGCGCTTGGGGCCACGGCCGTCATCGGCCAGTACGTTGACCTCATCTTCTTCGTCACCCTAATGATTTCCATGATTGGTCTGGCAGTGGGTATCGATTACTCCCTCATTATCGTTTCGCGTTTCAGGGAAGAGCTTGGGCGTGGACTGAACAAACATGAAGCCGTCATCAGGGCAGGGGCCACGGCAGGGCGCACAGTATTCTTCAGTGGTGTCACCGTTGTTGTTGCGCTCTCCGGCATGCTTATCATCCCTGCCTCTGTATTTCAGGGCCTGGGGATAGGAGCGATCCTGGTCGTTATCGCAGCAGTCACCGCATCGTTGACGCTTCTGCCCGCCATACTCACCGTTCTCGGCACAAAGGTGAATGCTCTGCGGCTCCCCTTCATCGGAAGAAAGTTGGCAAACCGCTCAGATACCGATCACAAAGGGTTTTGGGAGTTCGTGACACGAAACGTCATGCGATACCCCATCATCAGCTTGGTAGTTGTTGCCGGGTTGATGCTAACGGTATCCGCCTCTTACTTCGATTTGGAAACAGGGTTCAACGGGGTGGACACACTTCCGGACACCCAGACCAAAGATGCCTTCTTTATCCTGGAGGAGGAGTTCTCCTTCGGCGTCGTCAGTCCGGCGGAGATTGTCATCGATGGGACAATCGACACCCCCGGCGTACAAGCTGCCATCGCAGAGCTGCAGGCCTCAATCGCAGCGGATTCAAGCTTTGCAGGGCAGACTCGGCTGGAGATCAACGAACCGGGCGACCTGGCATTGCTATCAGTGCCGATTCCCGGAGAGCCCAACGGCCCGATCGCCCTTGACGCATTGTCCAAGCTCCGTGACCAGTACATCCCTGCGGCATTCGCGGGTGTAGACGCTGACGTCATGGTGGGCGGCGTCACGGCTTTTAGCGCGGACTTCTACGATATCGCAGACACCTACAGGCCTATCGTCTTCGTCTTCGTCCTGGGGTTCAGCTTCGTCCTCCTGATGGTGGTCTTCCGGTCCATCGTCATCCCCATAAAGGCTATCTTGATGAACCTCCTGTCTGTAGGCACTGCCTATGGCCTGATGGTACTGGTCTTCCAGAAGGGTGTCGGTGCGGATCTGTTGGGCTTCCAGGAGACACCCATCATTGATGCCTGGATACCGCTGTTCCTCTTCTCTATCCTCTTTGGACTGTCCATGGACTACCACGTATTCCTGCTGAGTCGAATACGGGAACGCTATGACCAGACCCACGACAACACTGATGCAGTTGTCCACGGATTGCGCTCAACTGCTGGCCTCATCACCGGCGCGGCGCTTATCATGGTGGCCGTGTTCGGTGGGTTTGCAGCCGGTGAGACCCTGGGGAACCAGCAGGTAGGCTTTGGGCTGGCAACGGCCATCTTCTTGGACGCTACCCTTGTTCGGTCAATACTGGTTCCCGCTAGCATGAAGTTGTTGGGTAATTGGAACTGGTACCTGCCATCGTGGCTGCACTGGCTTCCGGATATGCGTGTTGAACCGGCGGAAAAACCAGTTGCAGTACCCAGCGAATCGTAAGGAGTTTCCGTGGCACTAGCACAAGACTTGATGAGTTCCCCTGTCACCACGATTCAATCGACGGCCACCGTGGGTGATGCAGCAGACCTCATGCTTGAGGGCGGTTTCAGCTGCCTCCCGGTTGTGGATGAGAAGGGGGAACTGGCCGGTATGCTGACCCATACAGACTTCTCCATGCACCACAGGTTCAAGCCCCTGGCGCAGAACCTCTACTCATTGCTTGGCTCATGGGGAAAACCCGAGGCCGTTGAAGAGATTTACCACGACATCAGGTCTCGGAAGATAAGCGATGTCATGAGTCACCCCGTCTCCACCGTAAAAGAGGAAACTCCGGTCACCGAGGTAGTTGAGTCCATGCTTCGGAACCACGTCAACCGCGTACCGGTCATGCGGGCCAAAACAGTGGTAGGTATCATCACTCGACATGACCTTCTCAAGCTCATCTCCATGGACACTTAGGCTGGCAAGAAAGCAATCCCAATTCAGGCCAATTGGCTCCTTGTCCTCCCCCTTGTGGCGTGGGCTATAATAACGCCACTAATATAAGAGGAAAGCCTTGTTCACCCACCTCCACGTTCACACGGAGTACAGCCTCCTGGACGGGTTGAGTCGCATCGGTCCCATGGTGCAACGGTGTCAAGAGCTCGGGATGGATTCCCTGGGCATCACAGACCACGGAGTGATGTACGGGGCAGTAGATTTTTATTCCGCATGCCGAGAGGCCGGAATCAACCCCATCCTTGGCTGTGAAGTGTATCTGGCACCTGGCAGTCACACGAGCCGCACCGCCGCCGATCGCTCCCCGTATCATCTGACGTTGCTCGCACAGAACAACACCGGGTATCAAAACCTTATGCAGCTTGTGTCTCGTTCTCACCTGGACGGCTTTTACTACAAACCCCGGGTGGATAAAGACCTGCTGGCCAAGTACTCCAGCGGCATCATCGCCCTATCCGGTTGCCTTGCCGGCGAGTTCCCTCAATTGACCCTGGCGGGCAAGACCGACGAGGCCCTGGCCTCTGCGATGTGGTTCAAGGACACCTTCAAAGAGAACTTCTTCCTTGAGTTGCAGCGCCATGACGGCATCCCGGAGTTGGACACGGTAAACGCTGCCCTCATCGATCTCAATCGTACCCAGGGAATACAGCTGGCGGCCACCAACGACTTCCACTACGTGAACCATGCAGATGCAAGCCTGCAGGACATCCGCATCTGCATCTCCACCAACACCACCATCAACGATGGCAAGCGCCTGAAGATGGTAGGCGAGTCCTACTACTTGAAGAGCCCCCAGGAGATGTCCGAGCTTTTCCCGGAGTACCCTGAGGCAATCCTGAACACACAACGAATCGCCGATTCCTGCGATGTACGCATGAACTTCGACCGTATCCGCCTGCCAGAAGTGGAAACACCGGCCGGCACCACGCCCCAAACGTATTTGGAGCAGCTCTGCCGCGATGGGCTTGCTCGCCGTCGATCGGGTGCACCGAAGCGCTACGATGAGCGTCTCGACTACGAGTTGCAGGTCATTGAGCACACCCAATTCGCCAACTACTTCCTGGTGGTTTGGGACATCCTGGCCTACTCACGCAGAGAGGGCATCCTCTTCGGCGTCCGAGGCAGCGCAGCAGCCAGCTTGGTTCTCTACTGCCTGGGTATCACAGACGTTGACCCGCTGGAATACGACTTGGTCTTTGAGCGATTCCTGAACCTGGAACGCAAAGAGATGCCGGACATAGACATGGACTTCCAGGATGACCGACGTGACCAGGTCATCAAATACGTTGTAGAGAAGTACGGACGCGACCATGTGGCGCAGATCATCACCTTCGGCACCATGGGTCCAAGGGCCGCTATTAGAGACGTTGGCCGCGCACTGGCGATTCCGTACTCGGATGTGGACAGAGTAGCCAAGCTCATCCATCCCCGTTCCAGTTCCCTTGCAGACGCATTGGAAATGAGTCCGGAGATGGAGGGACTCAAGGAATCTGACCCCATACTAGGAAAGTTAATCACCACTGCCCAGCGCATAGAAGGTACAGCCCACCACGTGAGTACCCACGCGGCAGGCGTAGTCATTTCAGCAGACCCGCTGATTGAACACGTCCCGTTGCAACGCCCGGTAAAGGACGAGGACAGCGGGACGCCCATGACTCAGTTCCCAATGGAACCCATAGCCAAGCTTGGCTTGTTGAAGATGGACTTCTTGGGACTGGCCAACCTGACCATCCTTGACCGCGCGATAAAACTAGTTCAAGCCAACGGTGGCCCTCGATTGGTGCTGCCGGACATCCCGTTGGACGACCCGACCACCTTTGCGCTGCTTTGTTCTGGCGAGACCACAGACGTGTTCCAGCTTGAAGGCTCCGGGATGCGTCGATACATCCAGACACTGCAACCCAACAATTTTCGCGATATTGCAGCCATGGTTGCGCTCTACCGGCCAGGGCCTATGGAGCACATCGATAGGTACATCAGGGTTCACCACGGTGATGAGGCTCCTTCGTACCCTCATCCGTCTCTGGAAGACATTCTGAAAGAGACATACGGAGTCATCGTCTATCAAGACCAGGTGCTTCTAATAGTCCAGCGGATCGGCGGCTACACCCTTGGCGCGGCAGACACCTTCCGAAAAGCCATGGGCAAAAAAGTCGCAGCCATCATGGACAAGGAAAAAGAGGTCTTCCTCAAAGGCGCTGATGAGCTTGGATACACGCAGAAGGAAGCCGAACACGTTTTCGAGTTGATTGAACCGTTCGCGGGTTACGCGTTCAACAAGGCTCACGCCGTCAGCTATGCCCTCATCGCCTACTGGACGGCGTTCTTCAAAGCAAATTACCCCGTTGAGTACATGACTGCCGTCCTCAACCAGCGGTTAGGCAACACGGAGAAAATGGCCGGCACCATCGCAGAGAGCCATCGAATGGGAATAGAAGTACGCCCGCCGGACGTGAACAGCAGCGACGTAGAGTTCGTCATCGAGAGCACACCGGGCAAGCCGCAGGAAATCCGGTTCGGGCTTGGTGGCGTCAAGAACGTGGGCGAAGCAGCCATAGGACTGGTAGTGGAGTCAAGACAGGCTGGCGAGCCCTTTGCCAACCTTGAAGACTTCTGCCGAAGGATGGAGCTGAAGGGCATCAACAAGCGCATCCTGGAAAGCTTGATTAAAGTCGGCGCAATGGATGTCCTGGATGCCAACAGAGGAACATTGCTGGCAGGCATGGACCGCATCCTTGGCCTCGCCACTCAAGAGGCCCAACGACGAGAAAGCGGTCAGACCACCATGTTTGACCTCTTCGGCGATTCCGTTGACATGCCACTCCCGGTGTTGGAGTTGGAGCGCGTTGAGGATGTACCCAATCAGGAGAAGGCCAATTGGGAACGTGAGTTGATGGGAGTGGCGTTCTCTGAAACCCCTTTAGGCACCCTCCTGGCCGGCATTGACCCGGGAACCGCTATCATCTCCACCCTGGATCTGGACGCCTCGATGAACGGTCAACGCGTCACGTTGGTGGGACAAATCGCTTCCATGCGAGTGCCCACCACAAAGGCAGGTGCTCCCTTCGGCGCAGCCCAACTGGCTCTCCTTGACGGGGCCGTTGAGGTCGTAGCCTTTGGCGCCGCCTATGAGGAAAACCAGGAACTCTGGAAAGAAGGAAATCTCCTACGGGTGATTGGTAAAGTACGAGTGCGTGAAGACAACCTGTCCATCAACTGTGAACAAGTCATGACCTACGAGGCACCTACTGCAAACACCTCTGCGACTGAAGAGGACGCAGTTCCTGCTTTCGTCGAGACGATTACTGTGCCTCCTGCACCCGCCGCTCCGGAACCAGAACCCGTGGCACAGGCAGCAGGCATCACCAGCTACACCAACGGCAATGGGCATAGTAATGGGAATGGCAACGGTCATAGCAACGGAAACTCCGGAGCCGACCGCTGGCTCCAACTGATGCTCCAGGAGACGGAAGACCCGCAGGAGGATGAGTACAAACTCCGTGAAGCGATGAAGCTCCTGTTAGAGTTCCCCGGGCGTGATCGGGTGTTGCTGGAAGTGAAGACCAACGGCAAGGCAGTCCGCTTGGACGCCTCTATCACGGCCAACTGCTGTGAGGACCTCCGCGGTAAGCTGGAAGAGTTGCTGGGTGAGGGCACTGTGCAGGAGCATTCAGCCGTCCGCTAGCCCACTCGTGGGTTTTGCTGCCGGCGAGTCGGCTCAGTTACGTGTGGTGTTAGGTTTATCGTAGGCAGTTCGCGACCATAGAGCGCGATGGAGTGACGGCATGGTAGAGCGAGTGCCTTTAACCTCGGAAGAAGTCCAGACCAACC
>CAUZTE010000008.1:0-13578 GCA_963582565.1 Dehalococcoidia bacterium
CCACCTACGAGAAGCTGGGCATCCCCCTGGAAGAGCAGAAGCGACTCGCCGGCGTGGCCGTTGACGCCGTGTTCGACAGCGTGTCCGTGGCCACCACGTTCAAGGAGACGCTGGGCAAACAAGGCATCATCTTCGGTTCCTTTGCCGATGCAGTGCAGGAGCACCCTGACCTCATCAAGAAGTACCTGGGCTCCGTGGTCCCGTACACAGACAACTTCTATGCAGCACTCAACGCCGCCGTCTTCTCTGACGGCTCGTTCTGCTACATTCCCAAGGGCGTTCGCTGCCCATTAGAACTCTCCACCTACTTCCGCATCAACGCAGCGGAGTCGGGGCAGTTCGAGCGGACATTGCTCATCGCCGACGAGGGTTCGTACGTAAGCTACCTGGAGGGCTGCAGCGCACCGATGCGCGACACCAACCAGCTACACGCTGCCGTTGTGGAACTTGTGGCTATGGAGAACGCGGAGATCAAGTACTCTACCATCCAGAACTGGTACCCCGGCGACGAGAACGGCGTTGGCGGCATCTTCAACTTCGTCACCAAGCGCGCCAAGGCGGCTGGCAACAACTCCAAGATATCCTGGACCCAGGTTGAGACGGGCTCTGCCATCACCTGGAAGTACCCCAGCGTTCTCCTGCAGGGCGATAACTCTATCGGCGAGTTCTACTCGGTAGCGCTCACCCGGGGTTACCAGCAGGCGGACACGGGCACCAAGATGACGCATATCGGAGCCAACTCTCGCAGTAAGATCATCTCCAAGGGCATTTCAGCCGGCCACGGGAGTAACACCTATCGAGGCCTGGTCAAGATCATGCCCAAGGCAGCCGATGCACGGAACTTCACCCAGTGCGATTCGCTGCTCATTGGCGATCAATGTGGCGCGCACACTGTCCCCTACGTGGAAGTGCAGAACAGCACCGCCCATCTGGAGCACGAGGCTTTCACATCCAAGGTGAGTGAAGAGCAGCTCTTCTACTGTCGACAGCGCGGAATGTCGTCAGAGGACGCCAACTCGCTCATTATCAACGGCTTCTGCAAAGAAGTATTCCAGCAACTGCCGTTCGAGTTCGCCGTGGAAGCCACGCGACTCCTCGAAGTGAGTTTGGAAGGCTCTGTAGGATGAGTAACTTCGTTACATTTGCTTTCCCGTGTTGTAACACGACATTCGATGGCCAACAAAAGCAAAGTCGACCAAGGATAACAAAAAGAACATGCTAGAAATCCGAAATTTGGTCGCATCAGTCGGCGGCAACCAAGTCCTGAACGGGATAAACCTGTCCATACAACCCGGCACGGTGCACGCCATCATGGGCCCCAACGGTTCCGGCAAGAGCACGCTCTCCAACGTACTGGCGGGCCATCCGCAGTACATCGTCAACTCCGGTGAGGTCACCCTGGACGGGGTTGATCTGCTTGCTATGCCTCCCGAGGAACGCGCCAGGGCAGGGGTATTCCTCTGTTTCCAGCACCCGGTGGAAGTACCAGGCGTACGCATGGACCATTTCATGCGAGCGGGCTACAACGCCATTCATAAGAGTCGTGACCAGGAAGAGCTGGACCCGATCCAGTTCGACCGCATCCTTCAGGAAAAAGTCAAAATCGTCGAGATAGATCCTGTTCTTCTCAAACGTAACGTGAACGACGGTTTCTCCGGCGGTGAGAAGAAGCGCAACGAGATATTGCAGATGGCAATGCTTGAACCCAAACTTTCCATCCTGGACGAACCTGATTCGGGCTTGGACGTAGACTCTCTCCGGATTGTGGCAGAGGGCATCAACGCGCTTCGCAGCCCGGACAAGGCAGTGTTGTTGATCACCCACTACCAGCGCATCCTGAACTACGTTGTGCCGGATGTGGTGAACGTGCTCATCAACGGTCGCATCGTACGGTCGGGCGGCAAGGAACTGGCGGCAAAGATTGAAGCCAACGGTTATGAAGGCCAGGAGCAGGGTCAAACCCTGCACCCAAGTGCCTGACGGTTACCAAAGAACGAGACCGAATTACAAGATTACTATCTGAGTATCATAATAGTAACTATGGCACAACAAACAGCAACACAAGAGCAGAAGTACGTGGAAGCGTGGAACGCCTCCATTGCGGGCGATGCGTCAAGCGTCCCCGACAATATCCATGCCCTTCGTGAAAGCGCCATAGCCACGTTCGCCGAGATTGGTTTCCCTACCACACGTCGCGGCAACGAGGACTGGAAGTACACGGACATACGCAGTATCGCCAATGCCGCCTATGCGTCGCTGGCTCCCGACCCGGCGAACCGTGTAGCAACTGCTGACCTGGATCAGCACATCATGGGTGGCGAGGTGTGGAACAGGCTCGTCTTTGTAGACGGTCACTGGCTTCCAGGGCTGTCATCGCTCCCCTCCCTTCCACCGGAAGTAACAGCCATGAGCCTGGCCAACGCCATGTCGTCACGCCCACAACTCGTCGCAACCAACCTTGCACAGCATGCGCGGTTCCAGGACAACGGCTTCACCGCCCTCAATACCGCGTTCCTTCGAGACGGGGCATTGATTACGATCCCGGACGGCATTGAAGTGGAAGAGCCCATCCACCTGATCTTCCTCTCCTCCGGGTTGGAGCAGGGTTCTGTCAGCCATCCCAGAACGCTGGTTACCCTGGGAGCCAACGCCAAGGCAACGGTCATTGAGAGCTACGGCGGTCTGGTGGATGCGCCCTATCTAGCCAACTCTATATCTGAATTCGTACTTGGGCCTGGTGCGCATCTGGAGACGTTCCACCTGCAGCAGCACAGCCCTCAAGGAAACCACATAGGTTCAACACAGGTGAAGCTCGCCAATGACAGCAGCTTCACCGCAGGGGCTTTCGACTTCGGAGGAAGCATCTCCCGCAACTCATTGAACGTCATGTTGGAAGGGGCTGGCAGCTCCTGCAATTTGTATGGCTTGTACATGACCAACGACTCGCAGCACGTGGACAACCAGGTACTCGTCGATCATGCGGCTCCGCATACAACGAGTCGGCAGGTCTACAAAGGCGTGCTTAACGGTCATTCCCGCGGCGTCTTCCATGGCAACATCACCGTACGGAAAGAAGCTCAGAAGACCGATGCCCTACAGATGGATAAAAACCTGCTTCTCTCCGATAATGCAGAAGCGGACACCAAGCCGGCGCTGTGGATTTATGCAGACGATGTAAAATGCGGCCATGGCGCGACGTGCGGCAAGCTGGACGATACAGCAATGTTCTACTTGCGAAGTCGCGGGTTGGACGAAGAATCGGCTCGGCGCATGTTGATCCACGCCTTTGCAAACGAAGTATTGGACAACGTAGGATTGACGCCGCTTCGCGTTCACCTGGAACAAGTCATCTCATCTTCACTGCGATTTGAAGGAAAAGTTGAAGGGAACCGGCATGACCTCAAACAAACCCTTTGATGTTGAAGCAGTCCGCAAGGATTTCCCTATCCTCAGCCGTGAGGTTCAGGGGAAGCCGCTGGTGTATCTGGACAATGCAGCAACAAGCCAGAAGCCCCAATCGGTCATAGACAAGCTGGTGAGCTATTACTCGGAGATCAACGCCAACGTCCATCGCGGGGTTCACACCCTAAGCCAGGAAGCCACTGACGAGTACGAGGGCGCCCGCTCTAAGGTGCGTAAGCTCATCAACGCCAAGGAAGACGCAGAGATCATCTTCACCAGAGGCACCACGGAGGGCATCAACCTTGTTGCGCAGACCCTTGGGGTACAGCGCGTCGGCGAGGGCGATGAGGTCATCATCAGTAACATGGAGCACCACTCCAACGTGGTCCCCTGGCAGGTACTCTGCGATCAGATAGGCGCTCACCTGCGAGTGGTACCCATCAACGATGATGGCGAACTCCTCATGGATGAGTACGAGAAGATGATAACTCCTCGGACCAAGCTGGTCTCTATCGTCCATCTATCCAACGCGCTGGGAACGATCAACCCAGTTAAGGATATCGTTGCCATCGCACACCAGCACGGGGTCCCGGTGCTGCTGGACGGAGCGCAGTCGGCACCCCACCTAACAGTGGATGTGCAGGACCTTGATTGTGATTTCTACGCCTTCTCCGGACACAAGCTCTACGGCCCAACGGGCATAGGGATCCTGTACGGAAAGCGTGAGGTGCTGGAGTCCATGTCGGTCTATCAGACCGGCGGTGAGCAAATCAAATCCGTTACTTTTGAGAAGACCATCTACAATGATCTCCCGTATAAGTTTGAGGCAGGCACTCCCAACATTGCCGGGGCGATCGGCCTTGGCGCGGCGGTCGACTACATCAACGCCATAGGTCTGGACCGCGCAGAGGCTTACGAGAGCGAGTTGCTGCAATACGGCACGGAACAGCTTCAAACCATCGAAGGGCTGAAGCTCATAGGGACTGCCCAGCACAAGAGCGGCGTCCTCTCTTTCCTGCTGGAAGGCATCCACCCCCATGACATCGGCACGGTACTCGATACTCAAGGAATCGCTATTCGTACAGGGCACCACTGCACACAACCGTTGATGCAGCGGTTCCAGATACCGGCGACGGCACGGGCTTCCCTGGCGTTTTACAATACGAAGGCGGAAATCGATGCTCTAGTAGAGGGCATCCACAAAACCTTTGAGGTGTTTAGCTTGTGAGCGATCTTGTAGACCTCTATCAAGAGATGGTTCTTGATCACAACAATCGGCCACGCAATTTCCAGAAGTTGGAAGATGCCAGCAACACTGCTGACGGGTATAACCCGCTGTGTGGCGATCAGATCACTGTCTACCTGAAGGTGGAGGACGGCGTCATTGCAGACGTGGGATTTCAGGGAGTCGGTTGCGCGATATCCAAATCGTCCGCATCCATGATGACCCAAAGTGTGAAGGGCAAGTCGGTGGAAGAGGCCGAAGCGCTGTTCCACGAATTCCACGCAATGGTCACCAGAGAACCAGGAACTGAATTCGAAAACTCAGGCCTTGGCGAGTTAGAGGTGCTGTCCGGAGTTTGCGCATTCCCTAACAGGATCAAGTGCGCCAGCCTTGCGTGGCACACTCTGACAGCATCGCTGAACGATAGCCAAGGCGGTCACGCTTCAACAGAGTAGGGAGGGGTTCCGGCAAAGAGTTGTTGGAATGAAGGAGGCACTCAAATGCACATCCCAGTAAAAGTAGACTACGCAGTCAGGGCATTGGTCGATCTCTCGCGTCACAACGGGGATAAGCCAGTACATGCCACGCAGGTGGCTCAGCGCATGGCGATGCCTGAGCCGTACCTTGACCACATCCTGCACACACTAAGCAAGAACGGGTTCACCAAGACGCTCCGTGGCCCCATGGGCGGCCACACTCTGGCGATGGATCCGGGTGACATCAAACTGAGTATGGTGATGGCGGCATTTAATGAGACAGAGACCATTGTGGGTTGTCTCGAAAACACCGCTTCTTGTACACTCTCCGACGATTGCAGTCAGCGGAACATCTGGCAGACTGTAGAAGAAGCTGTCAACACAATCCTTGAGCGGACAACGATCGCAGACCTTCTCAAGCCGACTATCTCAATTCCCGTTGAATCACCACGGAAGGTAACTCAGAGCATCTAATCTCTTTTATTACAGCATTACAAGAGAAGCCTCTGGTATTCATGAATACCAGGGGCTTCTTCATTTCAGCGGTATCGCTTGATTTTATGTCTTGATCTCAACCTGATACATCTCAGCAATCACTTTCGCCACTTCCATTCCCGGCTTTACAACCCAGCCCCTTGGCTCAAGCCCTGAATCCAACGCATTGGCTTGAGCCAGAGCCTTTGGTGCGTGTTTGTTACAGACCCAAGTCAGCCACCCTTCGCCCGTCTCCGGTGCTACCACCATTACGTCTTTCAGCGATAGCAGCTTAGGTTTGGACTTGGAGCCACACCAGGGGCAATGGCCGTGGGTGAAGCTCAGCGGGTAGGCGTACTGGCCACGAAACCCGATTTCATGCTCGATAACAGTCCCCCACAAGGCAACCTGGCCTACCATGCCCATTTCATGCTGAACAGTCTTTGGAGCTTCTTTGTAGGCGTAGATGCCACAGAGGGTGTTGTCGCCGGGGCAAGAGTCGCAGGCACACGCAGGTGGGCTCATCTCAAGGTAGCCGCAACGCGCTTCCATCGCCTCGCACGGCGTCCAAGTGCCCAGTGACGCCGATGTAGACACGCTATGGAGCGTTGGGCCGTCTTCCGACATCCAAACACGCCACGTTCGCCACGCCGCCAGGTATTCAAGTTTGGTGAGTGTCTCCAGCTCGTCGCTCATCAGCGCTGTGTGGGTACCGGTTCACGAACTGGGGTCGTTTTCAAAGGTGTGGCAGGTTCATTCGGCGCAGACCTGCGGGTGGGGACAGGGGTTTCCAGAGGCCAGTACTCTACTTTTCGCTTGGGTTTCCCTATTGCGCCCATTTCGCCCTCCTACCCTGTGACGTTCTATATGACAACCACCACCAAAATACCTATAGCAAATACCGCCAGCACTCCCAGGACGATTCGAAGTTCAGTGTTGTTCATGCTGCCAAATCCGGCTCGCCTGTTCCCTGGCCCGCCGCGCATGTTCTTATTGATTTCGTGCCGATGCCACGGATCGCCATGAGGAAGATGCGGGATATGAATATGCCCCATAAAACTCATTCAATCAACCTCCACAACACAACATTACAGCTTGCAATCTAAGCCTTGGCTTCTATCGCCCCAGTAATTCCGGCTTTGTCCTTGAAGTGCGGCATGACGTCC
This sequence comes from Dehalococcoidia bacterium, assembly GCA_963582565.1. Lineage (GTDB taxonomy): Bacteria > Chloroflexota > Dehalococcoidia > Lucifugimonadales > UBA1127 > UBA1127. The sequence continues at coordinate 6,744 of CAUZTE010000008.1, forward strand.
CTGGCAAATCGCTCCATGGACTTCATCACTTCCTTGTGCTCAAGTCGACCAATGGCAAACACGCAGTTCAAGTAGGTGATCCCCGTGGTATCCAGTAGTCGCTGCAACTTGCGATGAGCCGTCTCAGCATCACCAAAGATGAGCCACTCGTCATACATGAGCTCCGGAGTAGGTTCATTGGGCTGTTCCTGTTCAATCGCCAGCCCGTCGACTACTTTCTGGGTGTTCGCTCGAAGTGCGCCAGCAGAGCGCAGGTGCCAGAGGGCGTTCGTTGTCTGGGCTCGCGCAGCCTCATCGTTCTCAGCTACATGCACCTGGGCTTGAATGGTGAATTCCTGTGGCCAACTGAGACCAGCCTCGTTGACTGCGTCCCGGAATACCTCCCAACTCTGGAGCACTCGACCCGATGGGGCGCTGGACCCGCCGGTGATGCAGTTGTACCCGCGCTGCACCGTATCCACGATGCTGGCCGGAGCCTGGGCTGCAATCCAGAAGGGTGGATGGGGCTGTTGAATCGGTCGAGGAAAGATGGTCGTCTCCGGAATCTGGTAATACTTGCCGTCGTAGCTGAAGCTCTCTGTGGTCAAAGCCAGCTTGATGATCTCTAGAGCTTCGTCGAACATGGGTCTGCTGTCATCCAGTTCCAAACCCAGTCGTTCAAACTCGTAACGCTGGTAGCCCCTACCTAGCCCGACATCCAAACGTCCGTCTGTCAGCTGGTCTGCCAGGGCAATCTCTTCAGCAAGGCGTAGCGGGTGATACAGAGGAAGAACGACCACCGCTGTGCCAATGCGCAAGTTCTTGGTGTGGTCTGCGATTTTCACAGCGAATGTCAGGGGGCTGGGGCTGTAACCGTAGCTGGAGAAATGGTGCTCAGCCAGCCATATCCCTGCAAATCCCAGTTCGTCAGCCAGCTTGGCTTGCTCCAAAGCGTTGTCATAGATCTCTTTGGCTGGCCCTTTGTCAGCCGAGTGGAGCAGTTGGAAGATACCGAATTTCATGGAGCCTCCCGGCGGTGTAGTTATTATATTCTCGACGCTAATGAATATTACCCCTACAGCTTATACAAGCCCTTGAAAAGCCGCAAACAAAAAGAGAGCCCCTGAATCAGGGGCTCTCTTTACTTCACTTGGTTATGAGGTTACTTGTTAGACGTAAGCCCTGGATGCTTCACAAAGGCCTTCCGCAACTCCTCTGTCCCTTCAAGCCAGTCTGTCTCCTTCGGCAGGATGACGCCACCGGACCTGATCGCATACATCTCAGGGTGATCAACGGCAGAAGTCTCTATACCCTCCTGAAGCTCCTTAGCAGCACTCATGAGTCGCTGTCTCGTCTTGATCACCATAGTGTCGCTGGTGCCCAAGTGCTCCTTGGTACGTTCGGATATCGCGCCCATGCTCTCCGTAATCACCTGGTCTTGGAGAGTGATGCCATCAATGCCAGTATAGTTTTGATTGGTCTTTTGAGCCTCACGGTCTATCCGATAATCATTGCCAGCATTAGCCGCCAAATTCCAACGGTCCAGCCAGCCAGTGCCATTGGGTAAATAGTCAGTTTGGCCATTTTTCCCATCAACGTTTACGCCTTGTCTGGGAGCACCCGCTCCTCCCTGTGACGCACTCCCTCCTGTGCCTCCTCCAGGTCGACTACTCGGGACAACCATATTCCAAAACATGGTGTGTTCGTCATCGATCGGAACCCATCCCCGAGCCAAAACTTGAACGCCAAGAACCCCTGTGGGAATCATCGCCCAAAACGGCACGAGGAAATGTGCAAATCGCCAATAGTACGTATCTGGTTCCGCTTCTCGGTAGGCAGCATAGGTGGTTCCATAGTCGGTATCAATGACTTTGTAGCGTGGTGACCGGATGTTCACGGTGTAATAATCAAAGGAACCAGGGGCAGCAAGCTCCGGATCAACGCTGCCCAAGTGTAAGAACCCGAGGTGGGAAGTATCAATATCACCCTCAAGCGCTTGGACAAAGTTACAGTTACGCATGATGGTGGACACTGCCCACTCACCCTCTGGAAGCATGTTTGCCTCCAGATCGGGTAACGGAGGGAGCTCGGACCTAGGTCCCATATACGTCCAGACGACACCACACCTCTCGCGGGTTGGATAGGCTTTGACTTTAACTTTGTCCTTAAAGTTACTCTCTGCAGGTTCGGAGGGCATGTCAACACAATCACCGTTGATGTCAAACTTCCAACCATGGTAAACGCACCGCAGTCCACATTCTTCGTTCCGACCGAAGAACAGGCTGGCACGACGATGGGGGCAAAAGTTGTCAACAATCCCGACGTCACCGTTTGTATCCCTAAATGCTATCAAGTCTTCGCAAAGCAATCGAATGCGTACCGGATTTGAGTCAGGTCCCTCAAGCTCATTGGATTGAATTGCAGGAATCCAGAACTGACGCATGAAGTCGCCCATAAGGGTGCCGGGGCCCACCTTGGTTAGAAGTTCATTGTCCGTAGCTGAAAGCATCCCTACCCCCAATGTTATGTATACAGGATTATTATTCACCAATCTACGCCGCAACGCGGTCACTGTCAATGAAACTGGTGTTACAAAACGCTTAAATTTCAGCCCCTGAACCACGATTCTACGAATGGTGTGGTACCATCTCCGCGCAAACCCGCTAAAAGGAGGATGTTGTGGAAATTGGAAGCAAGGAAGAACTCCGCGTGTTGTTGGAGCACGCTGGCTACAACGTGCCGGACGATGAACTTGATGGAATGTTACGGGTGTATCAGGTGACTCAAGAACGCCTCAAGGTCCTCCACGCCGCTGATCTGGACGATGAAGAGGTTTCCGGCGCGTTCTCGCCCAAAATGACAGGCGAGGGGTGGAACGCATGACGACATCACAAAGCGAGTTGTGCTTCCTGACCATTGGCGAGGCGAGCGCACTCATCAAAGACAAAAAGCTCTCACCGGTAGAGTTGACACAAGCATATCTGGACCGTATGGGCGCTATCGATGGCAAGGTCAAGTCGTACGTGACACCTCTGCCAGAGTCAGCGCTACAGGAAGCGCGTGTAGCAGAGGCCGACATCCAAAAGGGGAACTACCGCGGCCCCCTGCACGGCGTCCCCATAGGCCTGAAGGACCTGTACGACACCAAAGGCGTGCGTACCACTGGCCAGTCCAAGGTCTTTGAGCACCGCGTCCCCACGGAAGACGCCACGGTGGTCACAAAGCTGCAAGAAGCTGGCACCGTATTGCTTGGCAAGCTGGCAATGCACGAGTTCGCCCTTGGTGGCCCCAAGACCAGCCTCTTTGAACAGGCGAAAAACCCCTGGAACCTGGACCACGTCACCGGCGGCTCAAGCAGCGGATCCGGTGCAGCCATCGCGGCAGGTCTGGCAATGGGTTCTCTCGGCTCGGACACCGGCGGCTCAATACGCGGCCCGGCGGCGCTCTGCGGCATTGTGGGGCTCAAGCCCACCTACGGCAGGGTGAGTCGATACGGCGTACTGCCCCTGAGCTGGTCACTCGATACCGTCGGCCCCATGACCTGGAGCGTTGAGGATACTGCGTTGATGCTGCAAGTCATCGCGGGACACGACCCCAAGGACCCAACGTCCAGCCACGAGCCTGTGCCCGACTACTTAGCGGCATTGCAGACGGATTTGAAGGGCGTGCGCGTGGGTGTTCCACGGCACTACTTCTTTGCGGACGACGTTGGCCTGGACGATGATACGAGGAACGCTATCGAGAAGGGCATCCAGACGCTTAAGGAGCTTGGCGCAACGGTACAGGACATCGAGATACCCAGCCTGTCTTCGCTCACCCCCGCCAACGGGATCATCATGCTCGCAGAGGCCAACGCCTACCACGAGAAGAACTTGAAGTCGCAGCCAGAGAACTTCGGCGACATCGTCCGTTCACGCTTCATCATGGCTGCTTCCTATACCTCAGCTGATTATGTCCAATCGCAGCGAGCCCGCAGCAGACTGAAGCGAGAGTTCGCAGAGGCTTTGCAGAAAGTAGACGTGATGGCAATGCCGGTGATGGCCAAAACGGCCGCTGCCCTTAAGGACTTTGACCCTATGGGCATGATGGTGACGCCAAGCCTGATGGGGCCCTTTAACCTGACGGGAATGCCTGCCATGTCGGTTCCCTGCGGCTTCAGCTCAACCGGGCTGCCCATTGGCATGCAGCTTGCCGCGGCACCCTTCAACGAGTCTGCGGTCATTCGCGCAGGCCACGCCTATCAGCAACACGCCCGTTGGCATGATCAGCGGCCCAGCGTCTAGCATTAACACCAAACACACAACCCACTGGAGGATCCATGAAAGCGATGCAAGTTTTCGGCCCCAAGCACCTGCGAATGGTGGACGTGCCCACCCCGACCCTTTTGGAAGATCAATTGCTCATCAAGAGTGAGGTTCTCTCTGTCTGCGGAAGCGATATGCGGACGTTCCGCTATGCATTCCCTGAAGAAGACTATCCACTGCTACCTTGCGCACCCTGTCACGAGTGCGTGGGCATTGTGGAAGTCAGCAACTCACCAGACATCCAAGTAGGTCAGAGAGTGATTGCCCTATCTGCCCAGCCGGGCGGCAAGCCCGGAACAGGCATGGGGGCAGAGTACGCGGTCTCCTCGCCTGACCGAGTCATCCTCCTCCCTGATGGCGCTGATCCGGCCATGTACATCATGTGCCAGCCAGTGGGAACAGTTCTCTACGCTGTACGGAGGCTGGGCAACGTCCTTGGCCAGACTGTTGTGGTTCTGGGTCAGGGCGTCATTGGCCTTAGCTTCACAAAGCTGTTGTCGCAGATGGGTGCAGGCCGAGTCATCGCCATCGACCATCACGACTATCGACTGGCGAAGTCGATGGAGCAAGGCGCGACCCACGTCATCAATTCCAACACCCAGGATCCCATTGCTGCGGTCAAGGAGCTCACCGGTGGATTGGGCGCAGACCTGGTGGTTGAGGCTGCCGGGCAGGAAGAGACCATCAACATGATCAAGGACCTGGTGAAGCTCTACGGGACAGTCTCTCTTTTCGGGCTGCCAGAGGAGCCGATGATCGAGTTCGACTACGTGGGGCTGATGCGACGTCAGGTCACCATCATCGCCAACGTGAGTTCGTCATCGGATGACCCAACAGGTTGTATCAAGGACACCGTTGCGATGGTGGAGCAAGGTACACTGGATGTGTCCTGGCTGGTAACTCACCGCTTGCCTTTTGAAGAGGCTCCACGAGCCTACGAAATGTATGAGAGCTACCAGGAGGAGATCATCAAGGTAGTCCTCACCGTGTAGGCAGGGCGAAGCCCTGCACCCACGTTCCTGCGGGTACCAGAGCGGAGGTGGACGAGTGAATTCCTTCTTTAGCGTTATCGCGAAACCACAGAGCTACGTGAACATCTTGTATCTGCTCCTGGCGTTTCAGCTGGGCATTGGCTATTTCATTTTCCTGGTAACGGGCATTTCGCTGGGCGCGGGGCTCCTGGTCATCTGGGTGGGTGTGCCCATTCTGGCCTTCATCCTAGCGGGCTCATGGGCTTGTTGCGAGTTCGAGCGAGTCCTTACGGTGAAGCTGCTCCATGAAGACATACGCCATGTGACGCGCGGGGAGTCGGCCGTTAACGCGGGGCAGGATCTTGGCGCAGGTGAGCGCCTACTCATTGGGGCTTGGCGACGTTTGAAGTCCCACCTGGCCAATCGATTGACCTGGACGGGCATGCTCTACCTTTTCGCTAAGTTTTCCCTGGGCATCGGTTCGTTCGTCATGATAGTGGTGCTTGTCTCTGTGACGGGCTCGTTCCTAGGCGCTCCGTTCTACTACTGGGTGGACGACGGTGCCGATATGGGATTCTGGCGGATCGACGAGCTATGGGAGGCGTTGGTGCTCATGTTCGTTGGTATTCCAATGACCTTCATCTCATTGCACCTGATGAATGGCGCTGCCATCGTACAGGGTCGATTTGCGAAAGTGATGCTTGGGCGGCTCAGCTAAACGCAACCCGGGAACTCGAGTAAATGAAGAGAGCCCTCGATAATTAACGAGGGCTCTCTTTTGATTACATCTAGACCGTCAGGTAGCTTGGGTTAATCCCGATTTATCGGGATTTATTGGTCGTTGCCTGCCCGCAGCCAGCCGATGTAGTCGGCAACAGCGCTGTCCAGCGTGAACGCAGGCTCATAGCCGACGTCCGCCTTGGACTGGGTCAAGTCGCCGTAGGGGTCCTTCCGTGCGGTAGGGCTGTTGCCCGCCTGCAACTCGAACTTGGCTTCAGGAATGACCTTGTTGATGGAATCCACCAAGTCCTGGTTCCGAGCGCCTCGACCGCTGCTGATGTTATACGTCTTGTGGGCCAATGTATCCGCAGTGGTGATCTTGGTGATGCCCTGGGCGCAGTCCCGGACATAGCAGAAGTCTGCCTGGTCCTCTGCAAACGGAACACCTCCGCGGCCCTCCGCCAACTTGGGGTCTGTGCCGTGTACAGCTGCATGGACGAGCCTGCTTGGGAGGTTGGCCATGGAGTGGTACAGCGGACCCCAGATGCCGCCGATGCGAAGGTTCACCACATCAATGTTGGAGCGCGCACCGATGTGTCCGCCCACGACCTCAAAGGCCTTCTTGTACGTCTCTGTGGGGTTGCCAACGCCGTGGATCGGGAGAGGGATGTCCTCCTTGAACGGGCCACCGGCCGCAACGCTGGAGTAGATAGCAATGGAGCTGGCCAGGCCGATGCGCTCCACTTCCCAGGTGGTAGCAGCTTCCATGATGTTCATCAGCCCGTTTAGGTTGACGCGCATATCGCCGATGGCGTCGTACGCACCAAGGCCTGTGACGGCCAGGTGAACGATTTTGGTGAT
>CAUZTE010000009.1:0-12659 GCA_963582565.1 Dehalococcoidia bacterium
TACAGGTTCACGTGACTGACTTCAAGGTCGGATGGCAGGCCATCGGCGTCCACGGCGTACCCGTGGTTCTGCGCGGTAATGTGCACCTTGCCGGTCCGTAGCTCCTTGACCGGGTGGTTGGCGCCGCGATGCCCGAATTTGAGCTTGTACGTGTTTGCGCCCATCGCCCTTGCCAGCACTTGATGTCCCAGGCAGATGCCCATGATGGGCACTCGACCGATGAGCCCTTTGGCTGTAGCTACGCCATAATCAAGGTGGACAGGGTCGCCGGGGCCTGGCGAAAGCAGCACGCCGTCGGGTTTCAGGGCAAGAACGTCTTCAGCCGTCGCACTCGCAGGGGCGGCGATGACCTCAAAGCCGCTCCGCTCCAGGATGCGCAGGATGTTGAACTTCACCCCGTAGTCCGTGACGACGATGCGCTTCCTCACGCCGGTCTCACGGTTAGGGTCAAGGGCTTTTGCAGCCCCGTCCCAGAGGTAGGTCGATTCCGCCGTGACTTGCTGAACGAAGTCCGTCGTGCCGTACTGTGGGCCGCGTTGCAGTTGCGTCAGGGCTTCCTGTGGCGATATCCCAACAGCCACTGCGCCCATCATTACGCCTTGGAGGCGCAATCGACGGGTCAGTGCACGTGTGTCTATACCGCTAATGCCGGGCACATCCTGCGATGCCAGGTATTCATGCAACGTCTGCTCGCTGAGTGCGTGGCTCGGGGTCGGCGAGTGGCCTCGCACTACGAAGCCTGCCACCTGTATCTGCCTCGACTCAACATCGCCGGGGTTGATGCCGTAGTTGCCCTGCAGTGGATACGTCGGTACCACGATCTGCCCGGCAAAGGACGGATCTGTCAGCATCTCCTGGTAGCCGGTCATGGAGGTGGTGAACACCACCTCGCCGTAGGACGCTATGGTTGCGCCAAAGGACTCGCCCTCGTAGATCGTGCCGTCCTCAAGTACCAGGTAGACTGGCTCCGTCATGAACTGGCCTCCTGCCGCTTGGTGCGCAGGGCGAGGGCATAGGCAGTTCGCCATGCCAGGAGTATCACCAGGTTGGTGAGCATGGTAACGATGATGAAAGAGACTTCCAGACCGTGGCCTATAACGATGTAGCGTGCTATCAGGCCGATGATTGCCGCGATGGGCCACGCTATGACTACTCGTTGAATGATTGCTGTCAGGTTGCCCGCGACTTCTGGCCGGAACGCCCCCAGCGCGCCGCCCACTACTAACCAGGATATGGTGAGCGGTATGGCGTTCCGGGCCCAGCCCGTCAGTTCTATCCCCTCATGGCTGCTGAGACCCAGTAGCACAAAGAGGGTGATCGCGATGGCATCGCCGCCTATGAGTGTTGGGTTAGGCTTCATGCGCTGTCCTTTGTTGCTTCATGTACCAGCCGTCCACCCACGATGGTCTTCATTACCAGCCCCTTGAGGGTGATGCCGTCCACGGGGGTGTTGCGACCCTTCGAGGCGAACGTTGAGCTATCTACTACCCACTCGGCGTCGGGGTCGAGCACCGTGACGTCGCCGGAAGCGCCTGGCTTCAATGTGCCGATGTCTGATTGGTATGCCTCACCGAGCACTCGCGCGGGACCCGCCGTCAGCCGTTCGATGGCCGTTGGTAGGTCGATATCGCCACGTTCAACCAGACCGTTGACCAGCCCGAAGGCCGTCTCCAACCCGGAGATCCCGAAAGCCGCTTCCTGCATGGTGCAAGCCTTGTCGGTAGACGTGTGTGGCGCGTGGTCGGTTGCAATGGCGTCGATGATGCCGTCCCGCAGCCCTGCGGCTAGCGCTTCGGTGTCGTCCTCCGTACGCAGCGGCGGGTTCACCTTGGCGCGGGTGTCGTAAGCCGCGTTGGTGAGGGGTGCGAACTTGTCGGGTGCTGTGAGTTCACCGGTGCCTTCCTCGATAGTTCCCAACGCCCATTCTTCGGTGAGTATCAGGTGGTGGGGCGTGACTTCCGCCGTTACAGGAAGGCCACGCTCTTTGGCGCGTCGTACCAGCTCCAGCGTTCCAGCCGTGCTGATGTGCGCCACATGCAACCGACCGCCTGTGAGGGCGACAAGCTCAATGTCCCGCGCAACCATGTTCTCTTCAGCCGCTGCGGGTTGGCCCGGCAGTCCGAGTCGACTCGCTACCCAACCTTCGTGGAGGACGCCGTCCTTGGCCAGTGATGGTTCTTCGCAGTGGTTGATGACTGGCAGCCAGGTGGTGGTGCTGTAGCTGAGTGCGTTACGCATCAACCCGGCGTCGGCAATCGGCGACCCATCGTCGCTGAATCCTATCGCGCCGGCAGCGGCAAGTTCGGCCATGTCTGCCAGTTCCTTGCCTTTGCGACCTCGTGTCGCACAGCCGATAGGGAGCACACGAGCCAAATTAGCTTGTTTCGCTGCGTCCAACACCTGTCGGATGACCGCAGCGTTGTCCATTGGAGGCTCGGTGTTGGGCATGGCGCAGATGGTGGTGAATCCACCACGTACCGCCGCCAATGACCCCGTGGCCACGGTCTCTTTGTCTTCCTGGCCAGGCTCACGCAGGTGCACATGCAGGTCTATGAAGCCTGGCGTGACCACAAGCCCTGTAGCATCGATGATCGTGCAGTCTTTCGGCGGGTTATCGACGACCGCTCCTGCGGACACCACTTTGCCGTCGGTGATAAGCACATCGCCGATAGCGTCCAGACCCTGGGACGGGTCGATTACTCGACCACCCTTGATAAGCGTTGAATCAGCCATTGAGCCCTCCTTGGGGTGTGGCCATGAGCAGCAGCAGCGCCATGCGCACCGCCAGACCGTTGGTTACCTGTGTCTCTACCGCGGACTGGAGCCCGTGGGCTACTTCTGGGCTTATCTCAACCCCTTCGTTCATGGGGCCGGGGTGCATGACCAGCGCGTTCGGGGCCAAGCGACTGAGTCGTTCGTCGTTCACCTGCCACTGTTGTGCGTATTCGCGAAGGCTTGGCAGCAGACCCGCGTCCTGACGTTCCTTCTGGATGCGTAGCGGCATGACGATGTCGGCGTCGCGCATCGCTTCTTCGATGTCCTGTTCAACTTGCACTGAGGCGAAGGGGTGTCCCGGCGTCTCCGTGCGACCCTTGAGCAGATCCCAGGGCATGAGTGTCGGCGGGCCGCAGAGTACCGGAATCGCTCCTACCTTGCAGAGACCCCAGAGGTCAGAGCGGGCGACGCGACTGTGCGATATATCGCCGACAATCAACACCTTGCGGCCTTTCAGGCTCCCCAGATGCTCCTGCATGGTGAAGAGGTCAAGGAGTGCTTGCGTGGGGTGTGCGTGGGCACCATCTCCTGCGTTGATGACGGTGGTGCGTGTCAGGTTCCGTGCTGCGAAGTACGGCGCGCCTGAGTGACCGTGTCGTATCACCAGCAGGTCGGCTGCTGTGGCTTGTAGCGTCAGCACTGTGTCCAGTAGCGATTCGCCCTTCTCGGCGCTGCTGCCGCTTGCCGACAAGTTGATGACGTCTGCTGAAAGCAGCTTGCCCGCCGCCTCAAACGACACACGAGTGCGCGTGCTAGCCTCGTAGAACAGGGTGACGATGGTGCGACCCCTCAGGGTAGGGACCTTTTTGACATCCCGTTGCACAATAGCCTTCATTGCGCTGGCTGAGTGCAAAACCGTGGCGATCTCATCTGTGCTGACATCGTCCAGATCAAGCAGGTGACGGTGTTGCCAGGGGGATGTGGGAACCGGTGAAGGCGCCGCTTCAGCTTCTGCTGTGGCGGTCAATGGTTCCTCTTCAACTGTTCGTGTGGTTGCCATGATTACCTCCCAACCTCCGATGTCGCTTGCGGGTTTGCGGTGTCCGGCAGAATGACGACCTCGTCCTTGCCATCGGTCTCAGACACGCGTACCTGGATATCCTCTGAAAGGGCACTGGGGATGTTCTTCCCCACGTAATCGGCGCGTATCGGCAGTTCCCTGTGGCCGCGGTCGATGAGCGCTGCAAGCTGGATGTTCTTTGGCCGCCCCAGGTCTATAACGGCGTCCATCGCAGCTCTGGCAGTGCGTCCTGTGAACAACACATCGTCGACGAGCACCACCCGCATTCCACCAACGGGCACCGGCAGTTCGGTTGCTTCCAGCGCCAGAGGGCCGCGTAGGTGGACATCGTCGCGGTAGAGGGTGATGTCCAAAGAACCCACGGGGACGGTCTCGCCTTCAAACGACGTTATCAACTCAGCAAGTCGGTGGGCAATGGGTACACCTCTGGTTCGCACACCCAGCAACAACAGTTCCCTCGCCCCGCCGTTGTGTTCCAGGATTTCGTGGGCGATTCTGGTCAACGCCCTGCGCATCTCCTGGCCCGTCATGATGGATTTTTCCTGTTGCGCCATCTTGTGTCCTTTTCTAGGTCGCTTAGCCGGTGAGGTTGTGGAAAGAGGCATTAAAAAAACCTCTTACCCATTCTGGCAAGAGGCTCCAAGGAGACCATGACTGCCTATTGCAGTATCACTGCGGTACAGTCATCAGGTGTGGAGCGCCTTGCCAGCCTCTCTGGGCTGTTCTTAAAGGCTCCCTCCCTATCTAGGAAGGGTGGACCACCCGGAACTTGATTCAGTTGTTACTCCTTGAGCGTATCACACCCCCAGACGCTGGAGCAAGGATATCCAATGCGATTTCACGTCAAAATTGACCGATAAATGACATTGGCCTCGGCCTGAGCGGATGGTATCATTGCGGCGCCAATGAACCAACGACCTATCATCATCTCTGTCATCGGTGGCAGTAATGCCGCCCCAAAAGACTTGGACGTCGCCTATGAGGTCGGCCTTGAGCTGGCTAAGCGCGGGGCCATAGTCCTGTGTGGCGGGCTAACGGGTGTGATGGAGGCTGTCTGTAAGGGTGCTAAAGAGGGCGGCGGCACCACCATAGGCATCATGCCTGGCAACAGCGCAGCGGAAGCCAACCAGTACGTCGACATCGCTATACCCACCGGCCTTGGCTATGCGAGGAACGCCATTGTAGCCAGGGCTGGCAGCGCAATCATCGCGATTGACGGTGCGTACGGCACGCTGTCCGAGATAGGCCATGGTCTTGGCGACGGCACACCGATCGTGGGGCTGAACACCTGGCAGTTCACTATCGATGGGAAGGTGGACACCACCATCGATAAAGCGGAAAGCCCGCTTGAAGCAGTAGAGAAGGCGCTGGAGTACGCAAAGGCGCGATAACACTAACGATAAATCGGAGTTTTGCATGACGGCATCGGCCACGATAGTAGAAGTTAAAGGACGAGAGATTCTGGATTCCCGTGGCAACCCCACCGTAGAGGTAGACGTCCGACTATCAGACGGCGCGTTCGGTAGCGCTGGGGTACCTTCCGGCGCAAGCACGGGTCGCTACGAGGCTGTGGAGCTTCGTGACGGCGATAAAGCTCGCTACGGCGGCACCGGGGTCAGCAAAGCTGTAGCCAATGTGAATAACCAGCTTGCCGCAGCGTTGAAGGGGCTTTCTCCCTTCGATCAAGCGGCCATCGATAACCGCATGCGTGAGGTGGATGGCACGCCCGACAAGTCGTCAATGGGCGCCAACGCAATCCTCGGCGTATCGCTCGCCGTGGCCCACGCGGCAGCAGCCTCCAAGGGTGTTCCACTCTACAAGCATCTGGGAACCGGCAATACGTTGCCCGTCCCGATGTTGAACATCCTGAACGGTGGCAAACACGCCCAGGACTCAACGGACATTCAGGAGTTCATGGTTGTACCCGCAGGCGCCCGCAGCTTCCCTGAAGCCCTGCGTGCAGGGGCAGAGATATACCAGTCGTTGAAGAAGCTTCTCAGCAAAGGCGGCCACGGGACTACTGTGGGTGATGAAGGCGGGTTCGCGCCCTCGTCACTGACCAACCGGCAGGCCCTAGAAGTGGTGCATGAAGCAATCGCAGTGGCGGGCTACAAACCCGGCGTCGACGTGTTCCTTGCGCTGGACCCTGCTGCCTCCGAACTCTATGAGGATGGCAAGTACGTGCTGGCCCGCGAGGGCGCATCGTTGTCGTCAGAGGAGATGGTTGAGTTCTGGGCTGGTCTCTGCAACGACTTCCCTATCATCAGCATCGAAGACGGTATGGCGGAAGACGATTGGGAGGGTTGGTCTGCAATGACGGCTCGATTAGGCGACAAGATACAGATTGTGGGCGATGACCTTCTGACGACCAACACCCAGCGTATTCAGAAGGGCATCGATACATCTGCAGCCAACTCTGTGCTCATCAAGCTGAACCAGATCGGCACATTGACTGAGACGCTGGAGGCCATCGGCATGGCGTCGGCGGCAGGCTGGACCAGCGTGATCAGCCATCGCTCGGGCGAGACGGAAGATACGACGATTGCTGACCTGGTAGTGGCGACCAACGCCGGGCAGATAAAGACCGGCGCGCCGGCACGCTCGGAACGCGTGGCCAAGTACAACCGACTTCTTCGCATCGCTGAGGAGCTAGGGTCGTCGGCTCAGTACCCAGGCATGAAGGCATTTAAACGATAAATCATCGACGTTCGACCATATCGAACTAGAACAAAAACGGAGGGACAACATGGCAACAAAGGTTGGCATCAACGGGTTCGGCCGCATCGGGCGACAGGTCTTCAAAGCGATTCTGGACAGGCATCCTGGGGAGTTGGAAGTTGTGGCCATCAATGACCTGACGGACCCGGCCACCAACGCCCACCTGCTGAAGTACGACACCAACTACGGTCGCTTTCCCGGAACGGTAGAGGTCAACGGGGCCGACCTGGTTGTGAACGGGAAGGCACTGAAGGTCTTTTCAGAGCGTGATCCTGGCCAGATTCCTTGGGGCGATGTCGGTGTAGAGATCGTGGTGGAATCCACAGGTTTCTTCACGGCGGCGGAAAAGGCGTCCGCCCACATCCGCGATACGGTCAAGAAGGTGATTATCTCTGCACCGGCGACGGGTGAGGATATGACCATTGTCTTGGGCGTCAACGGTGACAAGTACGACCCTGCAAAGCACAACGTCCTCTCCAACGCGTCATGCACAACGAACTGCGTTGCGCCGATGGCGAAGATCCTGAACGATACGTTCGGCATCGAGAAGGCGTTGATGTCGACGGTACACGCGTACACCAACGACCAACGTATCCTCGACACGGTGCACTCAGACCTGCGACGTTCCCGTGCCGCTGCTGAGAACATCATCCCGACGACTACCGGCGCTGCTCGAGCGGTCGGCATCGTGCTGCCGGAGTTGAATGGCAAGATCCACGGCTTGGCCTATCGCGTGCCCGTGGCCACCGGCTCCATCATCGACCTGACGGCCACGCTGAACAAAGATGCCTCCGTGGAGGACATCAACGCCGCGTTCAAGAAGGCCGCAGACGGCCCCATGAAGGGCATCCTGCAGTACTGCGATGAGCCTCTGGTGAGTTCAGACTTCAAGGAAGACCCGCATTCCTGCACCTACGATTCCGGCATTACGCTGTCGCTGGGCGGCAACATGGTGAAGGTGATGGGCTGGTACGACAACGAGTGGGGTTACTCCTGCCGCACGTCTGACCTGTGCGCCTTCCTCGCCGAAAAGGGCCTGTAGCCAGGGCTAGGCCCTGGACCCACGTGACCTGACGGTTACCTAAGAGAGTTGAGAAAATAAAGACAGGACTCCCATATGGGAGTCCTGTTCTTTTGCGGCAATCCCCTCGCTTGCCCTACGCGTATCTGCATTGAGGGGCGGGCTCCTACGTGGCTACAAGCTGGGCCTGCTACAATGACGCACGATGGCAGACGCGGACACATCACAGAACGCACACCTGGCACCGCCTAGCTGGACGACAGTCCAGTCCTGGGCAAATAAAGCTGCGTTGCCGTTGCTTCTGGTTCTTGCCCTGGCAATGCGTCTCTACGGCATAAACTGGGACGGCGGCTTCCTCTTCCACCCTGACGAGCGTGCCATCCTCATGAACACCAACGACCTCGCGTGGCCGTCCATCACCAACCTCGGCGTGCTGTTCAACATCGATGGGAGCCCCCTGAACCCGCGATGGTTCCCCTACGGTAGCTTTCCGCTCTACGTCTTGAAGTTTGTGGACGCACTCATATCCCCGTTCAACGACCTTGGCCTTGTTGGGTTGAGTCGGGTGGGCCGCACGCTGTCGGCCCTGGCCGATGTCGCCACAATCTACGTCGTCTACCTCCTTGCCCGCAAGCTGTTCGATAGGCGTGTGGGCCTGCTTGCAGCGACGTTCACTACGCTGGCGGTCATCCACATCCAGCTAAGTCACTTCTTCGCCGTCGACACGTTCCAGACCCTGTTCGCCGTCACGTCCGTGTACTTCATGGTGCGTGTTGCTCTGGAAGGTCGACTTCGCTATTCACTGCTGGCTGGCGTGTTCGTTGCCCTGGCGCTGGCCACCAAGGTCAGTTCCATGCCGCTGCTCGCACCGTTGGTCATGGCCCATGTATTCTCGGCGTTACGCCAAGCACCCATCGCTTCCATCTCGTCGGTTCGAGTCCCCTCCGAATGGTGGGTTGCCGGGCGACGCCTGTTGTACGCCGGGCTTACCGTTGCGGGCGTGTTCTTCATCGCAGAACCCTACGCCATCCTGGATTTTGACCGGTTCTGGGCCGACGTGACGGAGCAGAGCGAGATGGTTCGCCGCATCCGCGATTACCCGTATACACGGCAGTACGTGGACACCACGGCGTACATCTACCAGATAAAGCAGCTTGCTCTCTTCGGCCTGGGATTGCCGCTGGGCCTGATCGCGTGGACAGGCCTTGGTTACGGAGTCTATGCAGCCATCAAGCGACGCAGCGCCGTAGTAGGAGTCGTGCTGTTTTTTGTCGTGCCGTCCTTCTTCATAACCGGTTCGTTCGATGTGAAATTCTTGCGGTATATGCTGCCCATCACACCCTTCCTCCTCATCCTTGGGTCAGGGATGCTTGTAGCGGGCCTCGACGGGATTCGTGCCCGACGCAGCGGCCTAGCTCCGTTGGCCCTAGCGTCCATCGGTGGGGTTGTGGCCCTCACAGCGTTCTACGCCTTCAGCTACCTCACAATCTACTCCTCGCCCCACACGGCTGTTCGAGCGTCGACATGGCTCAACGCCAACGCGCCGGAGGGTTCGCTGATTCTGAAGGAGCACTGGGAGGAGGGGCTGCCCGACCTCTGGACCTTCGAGCGACGAGAGTTGCCGATGTACAACCCGGACGGCCGGGAGAAGCTGGAAACGGTGGCATCCGAGCTTGCTGAAGCCGAGTACCTGACCTTCTACAGCAGTCGATTATTCGGCACTATCCCCCGACTGCCTGACGATTACCCCATCCCTTACGCCATGACAAAGGCCTTCTACCCGCTGCTGTTCGATGGCGACCTTGGTTACGAGCTTGTGCGAGTCGAACAGCAGTATCCGTCGTTCCTTGGCGTGTCGTTCGTGAACGATGTGTTCGGTCGACCTGGCCTGACGCCGCCGGAACCGTTGCAGGGAAGCAGCCCCGGCGCCATCAGCATCGATATGGGTTTCGCTGACGAGAGTTTCAGCGTGTACGACCACCCCCAAGTCCTCATTTTCCAGAACACAGGGAGGTTCTCTAGAGGGCGGCTGGCGACGCTACTGGCTTCGGCTCAGCAACCGGTAATCGGCTTCGACCTCATGCTGGCCCCGGAAGACGAGCGTGAATCGCAGCAGGCCGGTGGCACAATAAGCAACATCACTCCCAGCGATGGCCTGGGCGCGCGATTCCCCTTGCCGGTCTGGCTCCTGGCGATGTATCTGGGGGCGATAGCCACACTGCCAATCGGCCTCATGGTGTTCAGAGCATTGCCTGACCGTGGGTACTTGCTGGCCCGCCCTCTTGGCCTGCTGATGTTGGCTTACATTCCCTGGATGCTGGCAAGCCTGAAGTGGATGAGCTTCGGTCAGGGAAGCATCACATTGGGGTTCCTGTTGCTCTTCGCCATCTCAAGCTGGCTCACGTACAGGTTCCGCGATGAGCTTTGGGACTTTGCTCGACAGCGGTGGCGATTGCTTCTAGGCCAGGAGGTGCTGTTCCTTGGGGCATTCCTCATCTTCGTGGCGATACGGGCGGCCAACCCTGACCTGTGGCATCCCTTCCGTGGGGGCGAGAAGCCGATGGACTTCGCGTATCTGAACGCCGTGGTGCGTTCTACGACCATGCCGCCCTTCGATCCCTGGTTCGCCGGAGGGTCGTTGAACTACTACTACTTTGGGCAGTTCATGATTGCCACTGTGGTCAAAGCAACCGGCATCCCCACGGCCATCGCCTACAACCTGGCAGTGCCTATGGTGTTCGCACTGGTAGTGGGCGCTGCGTTCTCCCTTGGGTATAACATCGCCGAGGGTGCACGCCGTGCGATCCGGAGCGTCCGCAACATACCTGTTTGGAGCCCACTCGTTGCGGGTGGAGCTGCCCTGCTCTTCATGGTGGTGTTCAGCAACCTGGACGGCGGCGTGCAGGTGTTCCAGGGACAGATAGGTAACTTCGATTTCTGGGGTCCCACGCGGATGCTGGCCCCGGACCCTCCAGGGTTTGAAATTACGGAGTTCCCATTCTTCACCTTCCTCTTCGCTGACCTCCATGCACACATGCTGGCGATGCCCCTGGGGCTGCTGGCCATCGGCCTTTCGCTCAACACCTTGTTGCTGTCGCGACGTGGTGCCGGGGGTGCAGCATTCTTCGCCTCGCTTGGCCTGCTGTCGCTGACGGTCGGCGCGTTGTGGGCCACAAACGCCTGGGACTTCCCAACATACCTTGGTATTGGCGCAGTGTCCCTCGCGCTTGGCCAGTACCTCCGGGAGCGTCGGGTCGATTTGAAAACATTCTACAGAGCGACAGGGTTCGTCGCGTTGTTCGGCATGCTAGCAGTCCTCTTCTGGCTGCCCTACCACCTGCGACTCGAAAACGGATTTGAGGGTATAGGCCTTACCCCGGTGCGGACGAACCTGTGGCAGTACCTTGTGATTCATGGCCTGTTCGTGTTCCTGGTGCTGACATTGCTCATCACTGAACTTCCGCGTACACCGTGGAATTGGTTCAGGAACGCAAGCGAGTCGCAGCGATGGCAGGTGGCTGCGATGGGTGGCGGAGCCCTGACGTTGGCGTTAGCGTTGGCACTGCTTGGCTACAGCACCATCGTGGGGCTTGGCGGCATGCTCATTATTGCGTTGGTACTGTTCGCCCGAAGAACCACGCCCTGGCCATGGTCGCAACGTGGGCAATCGACTCCTGAGTCTGACGGCGCGCCTTTCCACCTGTTGCCACTGGGTCTGCTGGCAACGGCCCTGGCCCTTGGCATCGCAGTGGACATCGTGGTGGTCAAGGGCGACATCGAGCGCATGAACACGGTGTTCAAGTCCTACCTGCAGGCGTGGATATTCTTGTCGTTGGCAGGGGCGTACGCCCTCTGGTACCTGGGTTTTGTGAAGGGTTTCTTCCTACGCATCAGAATTGCCAAGGGCGTCTGGCTCACGGGGTTGGCGCTCCTGGTGGCAAGCTCTGCGGTGTACCCCGTCCTTGGCACCAGGGTTCGGCTTGCCGACCGTTTTGACACCAGCACCTTCACCTTGGATGGCACGGCGTTTATGGAGACGGCATTGTACACGGACGATAAGGGCACCGTGACGTTCAAGTGGGACTTGGAGGCCATCGAGTGGATGCAGGAGAACGTGCAGGGTTCGCCGGTGATCGTCGAGGGTCGAACGCCGTTGTATCGATGGGGTGGTCGGGTATCCATCTACACAGGGCTACCAACAATCCTGGGCTGGGACTGGCACCAGCGACAGCAACGGTGCGGGCTGGGGCCGTGTGATGCGCTGGTGGCCCGAATTGTGGATGTGAACACGATATTTGCATCGTCGAACGCCACTGAGGTGCTGCAGCTCCTCAATGACTACGATGTGAAGTACGTGTACGTGGGTGAGTTGGAGCACAACTACTACCTGCTTGAAGGATTGACGAAGTTCCAGGACATGGCGGAACAGGGTCAGCTTGAAGTGGTGTACCAAAACCAGGAAGTAACCGTGTACGAGGTTATGAACGGTCTTTAGTCCCCGCCGGAGGCAGTATTCTTTAGTCCCCTCGCCGCAGCGACATACGGTCTTTAGTCCCCGCCGGAGGCAATATGCTTTAGTCTCCGCCGGAGGCCATATATCTAAGGCGTAACCCGTGGATACGAACCGAAGACCTTGAGGGTGGATGTCAGCTTCCGAACACTCTCGAGGGCCTCTGCCAACGCAGCTTCCTCCCTGTGTCCCAGCAGGTCTACAAGGAAGATGTACCTGCCCATCTCACGTTTGGTCGGCCTCGATTCGATCTTAGCCATGCTGATGCCTCGCTGGGCAAACTCACCGATGACGCTGTACAGCAGCCCCGGCGTATCGCCTACGAGTGGCCCTTTTGCCTCATCGAAATCGAAGCATATCGACGTCTTATCGTCGCCGGTGGGTGCGTGGTCCTCTTTGGCCCAAACAACGAACCGCGTGGTGTTTCCGGGTTGATCCTGGATGTCAGTCGCTATTACTACCGCGCCGTAAAGATCGCCTGCCCTCTTTGAAGCGATTGCTGCAGCGGGCACATCACTCTTCTGCATCTGCTCCACCGCTGCCGCAGTTGATAGCGATGCAATGGGTTGAGCGTTGGGGTAGCTGTTCTCAAGGTATCGTCGGCACTGCCCCAA
>CAUZTE010000010.1:0-12415 GCA_963582565.1 Dehalococcoidia bacterium
CTGCCTGCTTGAACTCACCGCGGAGGAACGCCAAAGCCGAGTGGACGCCGGTGAAGAACACGTCATTCGGTTCAGAATTCCCTGGGAACTGCCAGAAGTGGTAGTCCATGACGTGATTCGGGGCGACGTCACGTGGGAGCCCAAGCTGTTAGACGATTTTGTCATGATGAAGTCGGATGGATTCCCTACCTACCACCTCGCAAACATCGTTGACGACCATGACATGGAGATCACTCATGTGATGCGCGCGGAAGAGTGGCTGCCCAGCACGCCCAGGCACGTCCTGTTGTATCAGGCGTTCGGATGGACACCCCCTGTCTTCGCACACATGCCCATGATCCTTGGCGACGACCGAGCGAAGCTTTCCAAGCGACACGGCGCAACATCCACCCTGGAGTACAAGGCCAACGGCTACCTCCCGGAGGCGCTCACGAACTTCATGGCGCTCCTGGGCTGGTCACTGGACGACCACACAGAAATATTCTCCCAAGAGGACCTCATCAAACACTTCACCCTGGAGCATGTAGGCAAATCCGGTGCCATTTTCGATGCAGAGAAACTGACATGGATGAACGGTCTATATATCAGGGCGTTGTCCATACCAGACCTGGCGTCACGCCTCCAACCATTCCTTGAGCGACCACAGGCCGAGGGAGGCCTACCGGACGATGTAGCGCGGCCCCTTGATAGCGACTTCCTCTTTCAGCTGACACCGTTGGTGCAGGAGCGCATCAAGACGTTAGCGGATGTCACGGGTGTGTTGGGTTTGTTCTTTGAGGACATTGCCGACTACGATTCCGCCATGTTGATTCAGAAGGGTGCAACGGCTGACAACACCATCTCAGCCTTGAAGGGTGCTCTGAAGCAATTTGAGTTGGCGAAGACGTGGGACGGCGCTGAACTGGAAGCAATGGTCAAGCCACTCGTCGATGAGCTGGAGATGAAATCGGGCCAAGTCTTCGGCGCAATACGCGTAGCCGTTACCGGCAGGGCCGTATCACCGCCGTTGTTTGAGACCATCCAAGCGTTGGGGCGTGAGCGTGCGCTCTCAGGCCTACGCAGCGCCGTAGCGGCCCTTACAGCTGCCACATAGGCCTAGCAAAACGGGGTATTACACCCATTCGATATCCCTGATTCCTCCCATGCTCCTCCAAGCCCGATGCGCTACGATGTAACCATTGGTGAGGTAGTGTGGGCTTGAAAGGTAACCAGGATGGAAAACCAAAAGGGGAAACTCGGCATTCTCGTAGGTGGTGGGCCCGCGCCCGGCATCAACAGTGCCATCAGCGCCGCCACCATTGAGGCCAGAAACCGAGGCCTTGACGTCATTGGCATTTACGATGGTTTCGCGGGCCTCGTTGATGGGAGCCCAGAGAAGGTTCGAGAACTGTCCATATCGGACGTCTCCCGTATCCACAACCAGGGTGGCTCTATCCTCCGCACATCACGCGCAAACCCTACGCGTAACCCTGACGACCTCCTGCGATGTGTCGCCAATCTCAAAGACCTGGGTATCGCATACCTGGTGAGCATCGGCGGCGATGATACGGCATTCAGCGCATACGCCGTAGCCCGTGCTGCTGCAGGCGGACTCCACGTTGTCCACGTGCCAAAGACCATCGACAATGACCTTCCACTACCAGCCAACATGCCGACATTCGGGCACGAGACCGCTCGCCACGTTGGCACGGAGATCGTGATGAACCTGATGGAGGACTCCCGCACCACCAACCGCTGGTTTTTCGTGGTGGCCATGGGACGCAAAGCCGGACACCTGGCGCTGGGCATCGGCAAGGCCGCAGGCGCTACGTTGACCGTCATCCCAGAGGAGTTCCCACAGGAGCAGATCAGCCTGAACGATGTGTGCAACGTGCTGGAAGGCTCCATCCTGAAACGGCAGGTCATGGGTAGGCAGGACGGCCTGGTGGTCATCGCAGAGGGTATCCTGGAGAAGCTGGACCCGGAGGAGTTGGCGGAGATAGTTGGGGCAAAGGCCGAGCGGGATCCTCATGGGCACCTTCGACTTGGGGACATTCCCCTTGGCATGGTGCTTCGACGAGAGATTCAGCGTCGCTTTACCGCTAGGGGCCAGCACATGCCCATCGTCGACGTGATGATTGGCTACTCACTGCGCTGCGCCCCTCCGATTCCCTTCGATATCGACTACACACGAGACCTGGGCCACGGCGCTGTCCGCTTCCTGACCGATGGTTCTTTGAGCAAAGACACTCGTCTGCAATACGGGGGCATGGTTTGCCTGGAAGACGGCGACCTGCACATCATTCCATTTGAGGACTTTACTGATCAGGAGACGGGCCGTACACGCATCCGGCAGGTGGACAACACCGCTGAGCACTATCGTGTAGCTCGACAGTACATGATCAGGCTCCAACAGAGCGACATTGATGACCCTGAGATGTTGGGCAAGCTGGCTGAAGCAGCAAAGATAAGCCCGGATGATTTCAAAAAGACCTTTTCCTTGGCGGTCGACGCCGGTACCTGCTAGCTAACGACAATAATCTCACCCCACCCTGTTAGAATGGCCCCACTAAAACAGGAGGCTGGTGTGGATTTAGGAATTACCGGGAAAGTTGCCCTTGTCACTGGGGGTAGCCGCGGTTTGGGCAGACAGGCAGCGTTAACCCTGGCCCGTGAGGGTTGCAAAGTCGCTATATGCGCTCGAGGAACTGACAAACTCGACGAAGTGGTTGCAGAGCTTCAGGAGTTTAATCCTAGCTCTGTAGGATTTCAGGCAGACGTCACTACAACAGAGGGGTGTAACGCTTTTTACGAAAGCGCTTCAAAGGCCATTGGTCCCGCCGACATCGTTGTGAATAACGTAGGCGGCACTTCCGGTGGCCGTGACTTCGATTCAACCACTGACGAAGACTGGGTTGCCACGTTAGAACTGAATCTGTTCTCCGCAATCCGGATGATGCGCGTTTCATTGCCCCACATGAAAGAGCAGGGTTGGGGTCGCGTAGTCAATGTGGCCTCAGTATTTGGCAGAGAACACGGTGGCGCACTCTCCTATATGACCGCAAAAGCGTCTCTCATCGCCTTCTCCAAGCACATGGCATTATCGCTGGCACCAACCAACGTCCTTGTGAACACCATCTCTCCCGGCTCCATATCATTTCCCGGTGGTGGGTGGGACAACTTCCAGAAGAACAACACGTCTGAAGTGGTCGCGGACTTCATCTCGCGCAACCTTCCAATGGGGAAATTCGGGTGGCCCGAACCCTTCGGCGAATTGGTTGCGTTTCTTTGTTCAGACCGAGCGGATTTGATCACCGGGGCGTCCGTTGCGATAGATGGAGGCCAGGGCAGATCACTGATTTAGTGTTAATTATTAGCTAATAATGTCATAAACATCTATTTGTATAACGATTGTATTTCATTTGTTATTACGTTTGTTTTACTTTGGGTGTTGTGTCGAGTCGGATTCAGTTTGGCGCCAATCCACGCCCTTAAAGGGTGTTGAGGTAGTCGTCAGCGCGATAGACTGTATGAGTTTTAGTCAGCATGAATATATGGAGGTCTCATGGAGCTTCGTGTCACTATCGGCGACATCACACAAATAGAGACAGACGCCATCATCGTCAACCTGTTCGAGGGCGTTAAACATCCGGGCGGCGCTACTGGCGCAGTTGACCAGGCCCTGGACGGCGCAATCACAAGCCTCATAGATGACGGTGAGATTACCGGCAAGAAGGGTCAGAATGTCCTTATCCATACCCTGGGAAAGCTCCCCGCAAAACGGGTCATCATTGCAGGGTTAGGGAAGTCCGATGAGTTTACCGTGAATGTGGCCCGTGGCGTAGCAGCAGAGGCAGCCCGTCAGCTTCGCAAACTCAAGATCAAGCAAGCCGCAACCATCATCCACGGGGCAGGCATAGGCAACATAGAAGCTGAGGCTGCCGCAGAGGCCCTCGCTGAAGGCACATTGTTAGGGCTTTACACCTTCAAGCAGCACAAGACGGGTACTGAAGCGGAACCAGACAAGTTGGAACAGCTACTCATCGTTGAGCAGGACGCCGAAAAGGAACCTGCAATCAAACGAGGAGTGGGCAACGGCTCCATCCTGGCGGAATCCACCGCCCTTGCCAGAGACATGGCCAATCAGCCAGCCAACAAAATGACGCCTACCATCATGGCCGAGTATGCCCACAAGGTGGCCCAGGACTACGGCCTTGAATTCACTGTACTGGAGAAGTCCGACTGCGAAGCCCTGGGTATGGGAGCGTTCCTAGGTGTCGCCCAGGGTAGCGTGGAACCCCCTAAGTTCATGGTGATGCGTTACCACGGTGACCCAACGAACCCGGAGAACAACCTGGGCATCATCGGCAAGAGCGTCACCTTCGATTCAGGCGGTATTTCCATCAAACCGGCAGCGGATATGGGCAAGATGAAAGCGGATATGTCCGGCGGTGCATCGGTCATCGGAGCAATGAAGGCCATTGCGTACCTGAAGCCCAAAATCAACGTCACCATGATCGCCGCGGCTACGGAGAACATGCCAAGCGGTTCTGCGACCAGGCCCGGCGATGTCCTGAAATCCATGAGTGGCAAGACGATTGAGGTGGATAACACCGATGCAGAGGGCAGGCTCACGCTTGGTGACGCCATTACCTATGCTCGACAGGAACTGGGCTTGAAGCGTTTGGTGGACATCGCAACTTTGACGGGCGCTATGGGTGTAGCCCTTGGCAACGTACGAGCCGGCGTATTCAGCAACAACCAGGAACTGGCAGACCAGGTCATCACAGCGGGCGAATCGGCCGGGGAGCGCATGTGGCAGATGCCACTTGACGATGACTACAAAGAGCAGAACAAGAGCACTGTGGCCGACCTTAAGAATACCGGTGGCAGGGCAGCTGGCTCCATCACTGCTGCCCACTTCGTAGGAGTGTTTGCGGGCGATACACCCTGGGTCCATCTGGACATCGCCGGTGTGTACATGGCAGAAAAGGATCAGGGCGTATGGGTCAAGGGAGCATCGGGGATCCCCGTCCGCTCTCTGGTCAAACTCACTCAGAACCTTGCCCTCCAAAGCTAATTTCTAAGCGAAAGCCCGGAATACCAGAGGCCCTGGCCAGCATCAAAGCTCTCGTCAGGGCCTCTCCATTGTTCAGATTCCGAGGCTATGCTATAATCTCCGTTGGTTTCGCTTAAAAACTGATTAACTATTTGAACGAGGAGTTGCACACCTTTGACGGAGCAAACTGCAGTCCCTGACGCCCAGCCGCAGCCAGAAGTCGCTGCCCAGCCACCGGCCCCAGCGCCAGCACCCGTAACGCCACCGGTCCAACAGCAGCAAATGGCACCTGATAGGGTGACCATGAAATCGCTTTTGGAGGCTGGTGTCCATTTTGGACATCAGACCCGACGTTGGCAGCCACGCATGAAGACCTTCATCTTCACGCAGCGGAACGGCATTCACATCATAGACTTGCAGCAGACCCTCGTTCTCCTTGAGCGCGTAGCTCAAACAATGACAGACCTTGTTGCTCACGGCGGCGACATCCTCTTCGTAGGTGCGAAGAAACAGGCTCAAGAAACCATTGAGTCTGAAGCCATGCGATGCAATTCACTCTACGTCAACCAGCGATGGCTTGGCGGCACCCTGACAAACTTCCCAACCATTAAAGCTCGTATCGATCACATGGTTGAATTGGAAGGCCGTCAGGAACGGGGCGAACTTGAGCGTCTCCCCAAGCGGGAAGGCCTGAAGAAGCAGGTAGAGCTAGCCCGGTTGCAGAAGTACTTCCGTGGCCTCCGCGACATGAAGAAACCACCCAGCGCTCTCTTTGTCATTGACATCGAAAAGGAACGCATCGCCGTTGAGGAAGGCCGAAAGGCCCGTATTCCCATCTTCGCTCTAGTAGATTCCAACTGCGATCCTGACCTGGTGGATCACGTCATCCCCGGCAATGACGATGCTATCCGCTCCATTCGTCTGGTGACGGCACGCATGGCAAACGCCGTCATTGAGGGCATGCACCAGCGTGAAGCCATCATGTTGGAAGAAGCTGCTACGGCTACAACACAGACCATCGACACCAGTGAGTTCTCCGCCTTCAGCAGCGATGAGAACTTGGAGGACTTGGCCAGCGCAGAGGATTTGCAAGACCACGTGTTCTTGCCGGACGGGATGGACGATGACGATGATGAGGAAGACAACAACTAGAGTCGGCCTTGACGCACGCAAGTACTGAAATCCCTGGCGTCTGCGCCCACTAACGGTGCGCGCCATACAACAAACTATCAAGGTGAGTACATGGCTGAAGTTACAGTAGATGACATTAAGAAACTCAGGGCTATCACCGGAGCGGGTATCTTGGATTGCCGGACAGCTCTTGAAGATTCCGATGGCGATCCAACCAAGGCACAGGCGATTCTTCGTGAGAAGGGTCTGGCCAGCGCGGCCAAGAAGGCCACACGATCCGCAGGTGAAGGTGTAGTGGAATCCTACATCCACAACGGCAACCGGGTAGGCGTCTTATTGGAGTTGAACTGCGAGACTGACTTTGTTGCTCGGACCGAGGAGTTCCAAGCCCTGGCCCATGACATTGCCATGCACGTTGCTGCGATGGATCCGGACACCGTCAACCTGGAAGAGGGCGGAGACCCTGAGACGAGCCTTATGGATCAGACCTTTGTGAAAGATCCCTCCAAGACGATTCAAGAACTGGTAAACGACGCGATTACCAAGCTGGGCGAAAACGTCCAGGTACGTCGATTCACCCGCTTCGCGCTATCTGAAGAATAGGAAGAGTGGCCATGGCTACTGCCTATCGGCGCGTTGTCCTCAAACTTAGCGGAGAGTCTTTGAAGAGCCAATCTGGCTTGGTCATAGACACTGATGCTATCCGTTACCTTGCCAAAGAAGTCAAAGACGCTGTGGCTACAGGCGTAGAGCTTGCCGTGGTCGTAGGCGGTGGCAACATCTGGCGCGGCGCAGACGCGGCCGCACGGGGGATGGAACGGGCAGCAGCAGATTACGCAGGTATGCTGGCAACGCTTATCAATGCCCTGACCTTCCAAGACGCACTGGAACAGATTGGCGTAGACACCCGGACTCAAAGCGCCTTAGTCGTCCAGACAGTTGCAGAACCCTTCATCCGCCGTCGCGCAATGCGTCACCTTGAAAAGGGACGTGTCGTCATCTTTGCGGCAGGAACCGGTAACCCCTTCATGAGCACCGATACGGCTGCTGCACTTAGAGCGGTCGAGATTGGCGCAGATGCCCTCCTCATGGCAAAGAACGAAGTGGATGGAGTCTACGATTCCGACCCTCGCACAAACCCGGACGCCAAACGATTCGATCGACTCGGCTACATGGACCTTCTCACCAAAGGGCTTGCGGTCATGGACAACACCGCCGTATCCCTTTGTATGGACAACCACCTTCCCATAGTCGTTTTTGATGTTTTCACGCCGGGAACCCTTGTCAGACTACTGAATTCCGAGCGACTTGGTACCCTTGTTGCCGATGTCCCCGAACAGCTTTTATCCAAGGAGTAATAACGATATGGCTACCCCAGACGATCACCTAAAAGATGCTGAACATCGCATGGCAGGAGCTCTGGAGGCGCTGAAGCGTGAGCTGGGTGCAATCCGGACCGGTAGGGCGAGCACTGAGCTGGTTGAACACATCATTGTGGAATATTACGGCACAGACACACCCCTCAACCAAATTGCATCCGTCACCGTTGCTGAGGCGCGTGTGTTGGCCATCCAACCCTGGGACAAAGGCGCTGTTGCCGCAGTGGAGAAGGCAATTCTAAAATCGGACTTGGGTATCACACCAAGCAATGACGGCTCGATAATTCGCCTAAACCTCCCACTCTTGACTGAAGATCGACGTAAAGAGCTTGTTCGAGGAATGCGCAAGCGTGTGGAAGATGCCCGTGTTGCGGTGAGGAACGTCCGCAGGGATGTCCAGGACAAGATCCGCGCCCAGGAGAAATCCAAGGAAATCTCCCAGGATGACTCACACATTTATCTTGATCAACTTCAGAAATCAACAGATGGCTCCGTAGCGCTCATCGATAAGACCGGAGACGCAAAAGAAGCCGAGTTGTTGGAGGTCTAGCCCGTGCCTGAACGCAAGGGCTCTGACCACGCCGGCACACCGCCTGAGGCTACCGACACCCCCGCCCACGTGGCAATCATCATGGACGGGAACGGTCGCTGGGCAGAAGCTCGTGGGCTTCCGCGACTCGCCGGACACCGCGCGGGCACAGAGAACATCCGCAGCGTGGCTCAGTCCGCAGCCAAAGCCGGAGTACAGTACCTCACCCTCTTCGCCTTCTCTACAGAAAACTGGTCACGCCCCGATAGTGAAGTCTCCGGGTTGTTGGATATCTTGGGAGACGTCATCGGCGACGAAACCGAACAGATGTCGGAGGCAGGGGTTCGGCTCAACCACATAGGGCGAACAGACAGGCTTCCCAAGCCGCTCCAGGAAGCCATTGAAGCTACGGTTGCACTCACTCAGGACAATCAAGGTTTGGTTCTCAGTGTTGCCTTCGATTACGGCGGCAGGGATGAGATACTTCATGCCCTCAAACGCATTGTCTCCGATGGGCTCAAACCAGACCAATTAGATGAGTCCACATTGGAGCGGTACCTTTACACGGACGGCATCCCCGACCCTGACCTCATCGTCCGGACCGGAGGCGAGATGCGCCTGAGCAACTTCTTCCTCTGGCAGGCCGCTTACAGTGAGCATTATGTGACCGATGTACGTTGGCCCGACTTTGATGAGGGTGAATTCCTGAAAGCACTTAATGTCTACCGCACCAGGAAGCGTCGATTCGGCGGATTAAGCCCTTCAGGGACACGGTAACAGCGGATGCTAGCCCTTCGGTTGCTCACAGCCGCTATTGGGGTGCCCCTCCTCGTTTTGGCCGTCTGGCAGGGTTCTTATTGGCTACTGGCCCCCGTGGTAATCATCGCTGCCGTAGGGACATGGGAATACCACAAACTCCTATCGCCAATCATTCCAACTCCACCTCTAATCTTTTCGATAGCCATCACCCTGGGTCTAACCATCTCCGGCCAGTTTGAAGGCGCATACCTCCTGATAACCTTCGGCGCAGCGATATTGGCCTCGTTGGCGTGGCAGATCGTGCAACAAGCACGCCACAAAGCCATAAACAGCCAGCTCCTTGGGTTGGCTGGCCCTTTCTACATAGGCGTGCCTCTTTCCCTTGCGATATTGCTTCGCGACCAGACAGACGGCAGGGATTGGCTGTTGGTTGCTATCCTGGCCACATTCGCCATTGATACCAGTGCATATGCCGTTGGAAAGCTCATTGGGAAGCATAATTTGGCTCCACGTATCAGCCCTCGCAAGACCTGGGAGGGTGTTATTGGGGGCTTACTGGGTGGCGTGGGGGCAGCATTTGGGCTTACGCTATTAATGGATTTGCCAATGGATACATGGAAAGCCGTACCGTTCGGGTTGCTTCTGGCGGTAGCTGCAATGGTTGGAGATCTGGCAGAGTCCTGGTTGAAACGGACAGCTGGCGCCAAAGATTCAGGCACGATTGTTCCGGGTCACGGTGGCGTACTGGATAGGACTGACAGCATCGTTGCCACACTTGTAGTCGCATATTTTTGGGTGTTGTGGGCATTATGAAACGCATCGCGATCCTAGGCTCCACCGGTTCGATCGGTCGGCAGACGCTGGACGTCGTCCGCGCCTTCCCTGATGAGTTCGATGTCGTTGCCCTCTCAGCCTGGAGCAACCGTGACCTCCTCCTCGCCCAGGCGAAGGAGTTCCACCCGACGCTCCTCTCAAGCAAAGAACAATGGCCAGCAGAATCACTGCCACCTGGTACACGCATCGCAGAGACCCTCGAGGAGATTGTCACCAACCCTGACGTAGACCTCATCATCCAGGGCATGGTGGGCAATATCGGCCTCCTGCCGACGCTCCAGGCCCTGGATGCAGGGAAACAGGTAGCAATGGCCAACAAAGAGCCTATTGTCATGGCAGGTGAACTCCTGATGCAGGCCGCAGCCAGGGGCGGAGGCCAACTCCTGCCTGTCGATAGCGAGCCTAGCGCCATCTGGCAGTGCCTACAGGGTGAAGAAACGCAACGCACCGTGCGCAGGCTCATCATCACAGCCTCAGGCGGCGCGCTACGGGATCTGCCTCTAGACGAAGTAGCAAAAGTCACACCAGAGCAGGCATTGAAGCATCCCACATGGTCTATGGGTAAGAAGATCACCATCGACTGCGCCACCTTGATGAACAAAGGGTTTGAGGTCATTGAGTCCCACTGGCTGTTCAATATGCCCTGGGATCAGGTGGATGTTGTCATCCATCACCAAAGCATCATTCACTCCATGGTGGAGTTCACAGACGGCTCTATGAAGGCCCAGATGGGCGCGCCGGATATGCGCCTGCCCATCCAATACGCGATGTTCTACCCCAAACGGATGGCCAGCGAGGAGATTCCAAGGTTTGACCCTATCGCCACGGGGTCTCTGACGTTTGAAGAGATGAACCCGGATCGATACCCCTGTTTCGTCAGCGCCCTTGAAGCCGGACACGCCGGGGGAACGTATCCTACTGTGTTGAGTGCGTCCGATGAGACGGCGGTAGACCTCTTCCTTAAAGGGCGAATCGGCTTTACGGATATCCACCGACTCGTCGCTTCCACGCTGGAACGTCACGAGTCGACAGAGCGTCCTACGTTAGAGGACATCCTCTCTGCGGACGAATGGGCCAGGCAGGCAGTCCTAAGCGCAACGGAGAACAGTTAATGTCTTTTGATCTTATTATTCTCATAGCCCGGTTCCTGATTATGTTGAGTATTCTCATCATGATTCATGAAGCTGGGCATTTCTTCACTGCTAGAGCGTTCAAGGTGAAAGTTCTGCAGTTCGGATTGGGATTCCCCCCCACACTGTTCTCAATCAAACGGGGAGACACCGTCTATCAATTGAACGCTATCCCCTTGGGTGGTTACGTCAAGTTGTTGGGAGAGGAAGACCCAACTCACCCTGATAGCCTTGCCAGCAAAGGCGCGTTGACCCGGTTCACTGTATTAGGTGCCGGTGCCTTCATGAACTTGATTCTGGCCTTCGTTCTTTTCAGCTTCATCTTCATGGTTCCCCAGGACAGAGTAGAGGGCAGGGTCCTCATTGCTGGTGTCTCTGAAGGGTCTCCTGCTCAACAGGCAGGGTTACAGAGTGGGGACATCGTCTTAGATGTGGATGGCCACGAGATTTTCAACACCTCGGAATTGGCACGTCGTATCCAGCTCAAGCTGGGCAGGGAAACAACGTGGCAGGTTATGCGACCCGAATTGCTGATTACCGGTTCTTTCGGGTTCGGCAGCGAGCCGGGGTTATCGCAACCAGCCACAAGGGACACTGAGCCATACGAAATTTCCCTTATTCCCCGTTGGTCTCCTCCGGACGGTGAAGGGAATGCCGGAGTGCAAATTCGAACCATCGACAGCCAGATAGTCTCTCACTCAGACCCAATCTGGAAAGCTGTTCCTAATTCGTTGAACTTGATGTGGGAGATCGTCGTTCTCTTACGCAATATGGTGACAAGCTGGATAGTGGGTTCCAGTAGCCCTGAGTTAGGTGGCCCCATTGCCATTGCTGAAGCCAGTGATGAAGTGGCTGAATCTGGTTGGATCGCCCTGGTAGGGTTCATGGCCTTCATTAGTTTCCAGCTAGCCATCTTCAACATATTGCCGTTCCCCGCGCTGGACGGAGGCCGCATCCTGTTTGTGGCTATAGAGTGGGTGCGGCGTGGTAAACGCATCTCGCCTGAAAAAGAAGGTCTGGTTCACCTCATAGGCTTTGCTGTGCTCATCAGTTCCATTGCCGTTATCAGCTACTTTGATGTCGTCAGAATCGTCCAGGGGTAGCCTGTCGCAGACCCAACATCCATATTCTTTCGGGTACGCGATATGGTCTCCTCGTTTTTAGTAGAGCAATTCCTCGCAGTGGAATCTCCCCACCTCTGACATGAAATCGAGTATAGTTATTTGCGTATGAGGCCCAGGGGAAAACAGCCGGGGAGATGGCATCCATGACGAAACGCAGGGTTTCCAAGCCGGTCTACGTTGGTGACGTGAAGGTAGGCGGCGATGCACCCATCACTGTGCAGTCCATGACCAAGACCGATACCCGTGATGTAGCGGCCACAGTCGCCCAGATCAAAGGCCTAGAAGAGATGGGCTGCGACATCATCCGTAGTGCGGTACCGGACATGGAAGCAGCGAAGGCCCTTGGCGATATTAAGCGACAGATAAATATCCCCCTCATCGCAGACATCCACTTCCACTACCAACTGGCCCTGGAAGCCCTGAATCAGGGCGTGGACTGCCTGCGACTGAACCCTGGTAATATCCGGGATCCTGAGCGTGTCAAAGAAGTC